>JAZFVB010000193.1:0-9037 GCA_036447515.1 Nitrospinota bacterium | reverse complement strand
AGCTTTGGGCTGATTCAATAAGCATCTCGCGCGAAATGAAACGATCTTTCATCCGCATATTGACGTGATACGTCCAAAGTATTTTCCTTTCCGCAACGCAACGCCTGATAAATTCGAGCGGTTCATTTGGTAAACGGCCTTCAATCATTCCAATATATTACCCTAAGCCTGTCCCCTCCGCCGGGGATGAAAAATCAAATAACCGATCCCCGCTTTCACGGGGACAAACTCACTATTCGTCTCGAACGCACCGGGCGTAGTCGTAGCCGGTTTTTACGGCGGGGTGTATTCCTCGATAATCTATGGTTTGAAAAAAATATAACCGTCCCCTTTTTCCTATGCTTGTGGTTGGCCTTTAATTAAGTATGGTGTCCCCTTAATTCCGGTAGGGGCTTTGATCAAAAAATCAAAAGTTGCTGCGCAGGAGGGGCGGATTCTTTTACGGACTGTTGGTTCCGTCTTACAGGCGGATTTAGAGTCCGCAAATGGTAGCGCGGCCGCCCTCGGCCTGCGCGGAAAAACACAGCCGGGGGCGGCTGAGCTACCCTACTTTTCGCCAAAATATCGTATATTACGGAGTCTGATCATCCCACGATAAATCGTAAGAATTTCCTGTATCGATATCCAAATAACCATAAACTTTTATATAGTAATATCCCCCATTTGGGACTACATAGTTAATGTTCTCATCATTGTCCCCACTAACAGCACTGGATAAAACATTTCCAGATGAATCGAGAAGTTCGACGTCTAAATCACCGGCAGCATGAGAAAAATCGAGTAAAACAATTACTCTTGTTACTTGAGGGTCGACAAATATCATATACCAATCATCATCCAACTGAACTCCTAATCCGTTTATCGAACTCAAATTTGTTGACGCATCATTTGAAAAATCATGGGGCGCTTGTAATGAGTCATTCGGTTCATACCAGTCGTCAGTAGCCAACATATCGTCCCACCATAAATTATAAAAAATCATGAAAATCTATTCGCCGGGTGCGTATAAGAAAAAGTGGAAAAAGGGCCCCATTCCGTTTAACCTCAAAATAAAAGGCGGTTTAAGTTATAGTGGGCTGATGAAAAAGTAGCCTGCTAAGCAATCCATGGATGGATTGCCCAAATTGCGCAGGCTGAAAGCCAAGTAATTTGAGAGGCTTGGACGAATTTATTTCGACCAAGCCGTGGCTGAAAAAGTCCCGGATGGACTTTTTCAGCAACCTGATAGTATTATCTTAAAAGTCTATTGGAGGTTATCTTTTGAGCAGGATACTGGTTGCCGACGACGAGAAGAGCATGGTCGAAATGCTTGAGATCATGTTCCAGAAGGAGGGGTATTCCGTCGTTTCGGCTTACGATAGCGGCCAGGCAATCGAAATACTCGGCAATGAAAAGATAGACCTTATCGTTTCGGATATGAAGATTCCCAAGGACGGCGGCATATCGATTTTGCGCGAATCGCTCCAGAGGGACAGAACCCGTCCGGTCATAATGATTACCGCCTACGCCTCGGCCCAGAGCGCCGTGGAGGCGATGAAGATGGGGGCGTTCGATTACATTACGAAGCCTTTCAACGTGGATGAACTCAAGATAGTTGTTAAAAACGCTCTCGAGCGGCGCAACCTGATAATGGAAAACAGGAACCTTAAAAACAGGCTTAAGGAAAATTCGGGCGTTAACGAAATGATCGGGAGGTCGCCCAGCCTTAACGCCGTAAAAAAGGTCATCCTGCGCATTGCCGAAAGCGGCAGCACCGTCATAATTTCCGGCGAAAGCGGAACGGGCAAGGAACTGGCCGCGCGCGCCATTCACGCGCACAGCGGCCGTTTCGACAAGCCGTTCCTCTCCATAAACTGCGGAGCCATGCCAGAGAACCTGCTCGAAAGCGAACTCTTCGGGCACAAAAAGGGCGCCTTTACCGGGGCTTCCATCGATAAAAAGGGGTTGCTGGAAGCCGCTAACGGCGGAGCGTTTTTTCTGGACGAGGTGGCCGAGATGCCGTTGTCCTTGCAGGTAAAGCTCCTGCGGGCGATACAGGAAAAGGAAATACGCCGCGTCGGCGGGGTAAACGACATCAAGCTGGACGTTAGGTTCATAGCCGCAACCAACATCGATTTAAAGGAAGCGGTAAAGGCGGGAAGTTTCAGGGAAGACCTTTATTACAGGCTAAACGTCATTCATATCCATATGCCCCCTCTCAGGGAAAGGACGCAGGACATTCCGATACTTGCAAAAACGTTCCTCGAAAAGTTCAACGCTATAAACAACAGGCTCTTTAAAGGCTTCACGCCGGAAACGATGAAGCTACTGGAAAACTACCATTGGCGCGGCAACGTCCGTGAGCTTGAAAACGTCGTCGAAAGGGCGGTGGTGCTTGAAACGGGCGACTGGGTAACGCCCGAAAGCCTGCCGGAAAATATCCTCTTCCCGGAGGGAGACACCGCTTCCATTTCCATCCCCAGCGGCGGAGTGGACCTTGAAAAACGAATAAGTGAAATAGAAAAGGGAATGATAGAGAGCGCCCTTGCACAGGCTTCGGGATCGAAAAAAGACGCCTCCAAGCTGCTAAACATGAATCTGCGATCTTTCCGCTACAAGCTCAGTAAATATGATCTTAAGGGCTGAGGGACGGCTTCTTGCCGCGGCGGCGCTAGTTCTGGCCGCCTTTGTCGCCTGTGCCGCACCGCTCAAACCGGAATCCGGAAGACCGGGAGCCCCCGGACGCTCCATTGAATACCTCCTCCAAAAGGCCCAGGAGGCCGCGGCAAAAAAGAATATTAAAGCCGAGATCGATGCGTACGGCGAAATTATCAAAAACTTTCCAAAAGACGCGCGTGCGGACGCCGCCTATTACAGGATCGGCGTAAACCATTTCAACACGCGCGAGTACAAAAAGGCGATTGGATATTTCAAAAAGGTTACGAAACTCTTTCCCCTTTCGCGGTATTATCTCGAATCGCGCATAAAGACGGGAATAATACTCGTTTACCTTGAAAAGAGTAAAAGGGCCGGGTCGATCCTTAAAGACGTGCTTTCAATGGAGTTATCGGACGGGCAGCGTTCATCCGTCCTTTACCACATAGGGCAAAACGAGTACGATGCCGCCAGGTTCTCCGAAGCGTTGGAGTGGCTGGCCCAATGCGTCGAGGTTGAAGGAGCTTTCCGCAACCAGGCGAAGCGAACGATAGGCCGGATAGTCCACAATTTCCTTTCGGAGGAGGAACTGCTGGCCGTTGCGGACAGATACGCCAAACGCTTTCCCGCCGATATCGCCCTTATCGAACTCATGCGGATTTACTGGCGCAACGGCGACGACCTTAACCAGATAAAAACCGCCGAAAGGTTCAGTGAGGAATTTCCGGACCGTGAAAAGCCCGAGTTCCTTCCTGAAGATGAGGTGATTACCGTCGCGCCGGTAGAAGAGGTAACGATCGGATCCATACTGCCCCTTTCCGGACAGGACTCGGCCGCTGGCTTGCAGATACTTAGAGGCATACAGTTGGCGTTTTCCGTGAAGAGCGGCGTGGTGGCTGAAAGGAAGGTTAAGCTGGTTATCAAGGATTCCGCAAGCAACCCGAACACGGCCCGCGCGGCCCTTTCGGAACTCGGGGAGGACGAATCCGTAATAGGCGTCGTAGGTCCCTTTACGCCCGATAACCTCGAAGCGGTTATGGACATATCGCGCCAGCATCGGCTTCCCATTATCACTCCGGCTGAAAGCGACATCGACATCGACATGGAGGCTGACGATGTAAGTGCCCCCTTTTTCCACACCGGTATAACGGGAAGGAACCAGGGAACGATGCTCGCCGAACTTGCGGTGGAAAAGCTTAGGTATTACAGGCTTGCCGTCCTTTACCCTGACGACGAATACGGATCGGAACTCATGCGGGCATTTACAAACGAAGCCGAAGTTCTTGGAGCCGAGATAAAGAAGGTTCAAGGCTTCCCCCCCGATGCAACCGATTTCGGCAAACAGATAAAAGCCCTTGGCGGTGTGGAGGATTTCGCGCTCCTTACGAGGGTTTACAAATTTGTCGTCCATCAGGAAGAGCGCATACTTAAGGAAAATCCCGAACTGGCCCTGTTGCAGGCGGAAGAAGAGGCCGAGCGGGACAAGCAGAACGTTGAATTAGACGGGCAGGACATGACCGCCCAAGGTTCGGAAACGCGGCAGCCACTTGTCCTCATAACGCCCGAAGAAATAAACGAACTGCTGGAAGAAACTTTTCAGGGCGATCTCACCATCCCTTACATAAGCAAGTACAGGGAACTTCCGTTAGAAAAGGACAATTTCTCGGTGGGACTCAGGGTGAATTACGACGCCCTGTTCATCCCCGGTAGCTACGAAAGCGCCGGCCTGATACTCCCCGCGCTGGCCTTTTACAACATTATGGGAGTCCAGATAATCGGGTCGGACCGTTACGCCTCTCCGGAACTCATCAAGATAGGCGGAAAGTATTCGGAAGGCGTCGTTTTTACCGGCGAGTTCATGCCGAACCTGGATAACAAAGCCGTAAGGAATTTTGTCGATAACTTTGAAAACGCATTCGGGGAGACCCCGGATGTAAACGCGGCACGGTCTTATGACGCCATTATGCTTTTGCTTGAGTTGATCGAATCGGGCGCGGATACAAAGCAAAAACTTGCCGAATCGATTAGAACGATGAAGCCGTTCGCCGGGTCGAGCGGGGAGATGTATATCGGGTCGGATGGGAAATTGGGCAAAAAGCCGTTCCTCCTTACCGTAACCGGAAGGAAGATAACCGGCTTTGAACTGCCTTTCTACCTCCTTGAAGAGCCGGAATTTTAGCCGCGCCTTAGTGTGTATCGCCCCTTTGGGGTATAATCTGCGAAAATGACTGAAAGGATGGTAAGCCCCGAGTTGAGCGGGGAAGATTCGGCGCTGGACAAAACCCTGCGCCCGTCGAGTTTCGGCGAGTACGTGGGGCAGGAGTCGATAAAGGAAAACCTGAAAGTATTTATACAGGCCGCGCGGGAACGAGGCGAAGCTCTCGACCACGCCCTTTTTCACGGCCCGCCGGGGCTGGGCAAAACCACGCTTGCCTACATCATCGCGCACGAAATGGGCGCGCCGGTACGCGCTACGTCGGGGCCGGTAATAGAAAAGGCGGGCGATCTTGCGGCCATTCTCACTAACCTCTCCGAAAAAGAAGTCCTTTTCATTGACGAAATCCACAGGCTTAGCCCGGCAGTGGAGGAAATACTCTACCCCGCCATGGAGGAGGGCAAAATCGACCTTATGATAGGGCAGGGGCCCTCCGCCCGCTCGGTTAAGCTCGATATCCCTCCATTTACCCTTATCGGGGCCACCACACGCACGGGGCTTTTGACTTCGCCACTTCGGGACAGGTTCGGAATAATCCACCGGCTGGAGTTCTACTCCGATAGCGAACTTGAGACGATAGTAAAACGCTCCGCCGGCATATTGGGCGTGGAAATAGACGACGGCGGCGCCCTTGAAATAGCCTCGCGTTCGCGCGGCACGCCGCGCATCTCCAACCGCCTTCTTAAAAGGGTGCGCGACTTCGCGCAGGTGAAAGGCGACGGGAAGGTGGACAAAAAGGCCGCCGATAGCGCGCTCAAGATGATAGATATCGACGAAATGGGTTTCGATAAAATCGACCGCGAAATGCTGTTGGCGATAATACAAAAATTCGGCGGCGGTCCCGTGGGGCTCGATACGATTGCCGCCATCGTCAACGAAGACAGGGACACAATCGAAGACGTGATGGAGCCGTACCTTTTGCAAAAAGGTTTCTTGCAGAGAACCCCGCGCGGAAGGGTGGCCGGCCTTGCGGCTTACCAGCACCTGAAGATAGACCCGCCCAAGGGCCAGCAAAATCTGCTTTAACGCTGTTTTATCCTGAACTGCCTATCGGTGTCGCGCTCTACCGCCTTGCGTTTCAGGTCTTCACGCTTGTCGTAGAGTTTTTTACCCTTTCCGAGACCCAGCTCCACCTTGGCGTAATCCCCCTTGAAATATATTTTCAGCACGAGAATGGTAAGCCCTTTTTCGGCCACCTTGGATATCCATTTGTTCATTTCCTTTTTGTGAAGGAGCAGCTTCCTCGGCCTTAGCGGTGCGTGGTTGAGGATGTTGCCGTGGCGGTATTCGGGTATGTGAAGGTTTTCGACGTAAAGCTCGCCGCCCCTCGGCCTTGCGTAAGCGTCCTTGATATGTACGCCGCCGTGTCGCAACGATTTCACCTCCGTGCCTTTCAGCGCCATTCCGGCCTCTATCTTTTCGAGTATGTGATAGTTGTGAAAAGCTTTTTTGTTCGTCGCTACTACCTTCGTCATCGCTTTACCATCGCGCCATTTTAACCTTTTTGGATTTTATACGGAAGGTGTTGGATTCCCGGCCCCTTCAAGAGGCGGAAGTTCTGCCGTCGCTATTTGGGTAGGCGTTATTTTTTTATACTGTGCTTATCCTAATAAATGTGGACTTACCGTCCATTACTGTTTAACCGTTTTTGAAAGCTCCCAGTTTTGAGCATCAATCCTTTTAATAACATTGCTATTTGGTGGTTCGTCATCAAGCTCTATCCATGACGAACTGCTTTCAAAATTTTTTGGAAAAATCGCCGTAGCAAGCTTACCTGTCATTTTCGAAGTATATAAAATACCTTCTATACCCGCTTCACGGACAAGTTGACCGAAAATTTGTGAATTGGATGGAAGGTCATAGAGCATCGGCCACACTCGCCAATTTCGGTCAAGGAGCGCTCTTATAAGTTGAGTGCCATTTTTAATGGTATCTGTGGGTGTGGGAAGCGAGTATCTTTTCGCCCTTCGCAAAAGATCTTTTGAAAGTGAAAACTTCTTTATAATATCAACAAATTTTCGTAGAGAAGGAATGTTTCGTAAATCAACTGCCCTTTCAATTTCAAAGCTTACCGATACAATCGAAAAGGATGTCTTTGTTGCCAAGGCCAATTCCATGCCGGTAAAATTTGCATCATTTGGGATATCTTGGCAGAAAAGTTCCTTGATAGCTGTTTCTTGATCTTCAGCAAGATAAAGAGCTGGAAACTTCGGGAACAGTACCGAATCTAGATTTCCAATATTGAAACGGCCACCGACATCATTACGAACACTGCCAACAGCAGATAGCGGACGCAAGGCATATTTATACTGCACGGCTCTCTGCCACCTAGAGGCTTTATAACCGGAACGGGCAGCTGTCTTAAGTGCACTGAGTAGCGCAGTTCTTTTTTTTGCTCTCTGTTTTTGCAGTTCACTGTAAAAGTCAGCTTGAAAATCGATAATTTCCTGCATGCCTTTTTTATTAGCGAGTAACGATTCAAGAGAACTTTCTTCGAGAACGATCTCATCGGCATACTTTATCGCTTCGACCCATGGATTCTTTTTGCGCTTTTTTTGCGCCATGTTGTTTAGCGGTTTTCCTCAAGTGCGGTTTGAACAAATTTCAAAAGCTTTTTAAAGCGTCCAAGCCTAATCATATCCCTAGGAGGCAAGCTACCTAGCATGGGGTTGGAGGTAGAAAACCACAAAATGGTCTTTTGCTTGTCTTTAAAGAAAGTACCAACAAGATTGATAATTACACCCCATTCTACTAAGCGATCAAGCATTTCTTTTGGGACTTTCGGCTTATCCAATCTTACTTTTGCAAGAGGCATGTCCAAGGCTGCAGAAAAGTCTGTACGTTTGTATTTAAGGATAGCAGCAATCTTGTTGACATCTGGAGACCCCTTATCGAAAATGTGGAAAAAATCCTTATCTGGAACTGTAGCAAAAAGACCAAGTGTGCTGGTAGTCATGGCAACTCCTCCTGTTTTCATTTTCTATCCATATTCATTATGCCATTATTTTCCATGATATTCCACTTTTTTCCACACAGAAACAAGAAAGACCCGTCATTTCGATTCGCCAACCTTTAGGCATGAACCATTATCTAAAAAGCAATGATTGTGCTATTGGCAACACCTGTCCAATTACTTAAAAGTCTATTTCAAATAAAGAAAAATTTTCAACTGTATTCGTCGATTGCCTTTAGCAGAATCGATTTTTTAAGGGGTTTGGTCAGGTGTCCGTCACAGCCGGCCTTTATGCTTTTATCATGATGCTCTTTAAGCGCATGGGCGGTGAGGGCGACGATAGGCGTCGGCGACAGGTCGTTTTCCTTTTCCCATTCGCGGATTTTTCGGGTCGCGGTGTAACCGTCCATAACGGGCATCTCGATATCCATAAAGACCAAATCGTATCTTCCGGATATGAATTTCTCAACGGCGATCTTCCCGTCTTCGGCGACCTCGATTTGATGAAGGGTTTTCTTCAAATACGCCAGAACCAGCAGTCGGTTGTCGCTGTTGTCCTCGACAAGAAGAATTTTAAGGGGGCGCGCGTCGGGGGATATTTTGGTTTTTTTAACGGATTTTTTTTCATCAACCGCCATTTTACCCAGAGCCGCGCCGACGGTGGCCTTTAATTCCGATTGTTTTACCGGTTTGGTCATGTATCCGGCCAAACCGAGTTTTTCGATAGTAGAGGACCCTTCGGTGTGGATATCGGACGATGAAAGGATGATTATAGGAACGTTTAATTCGGAATCTTCTTTAATCTTTTCCACAACCTTTTGCCCGTCCATGCCCGGCATATGATAGTCGAGTAAAACGAGTTTGTACTGATCGCCGGATTCCCTGGCCCGCCTGAGTTCGTCCAGACAGCCTTGCCCGTCTTCGGCCTCCGCAGTTACCGCTCCCCAGCTTGAAAGGGTCTTTTGCAGTATCATCCGGTTTGTAGCGTTATCGTCAACTATCAAAACTTTTATGCCTTCCAAATCCAGGGCTTTTTTCTTAACGCTTTCCCGGCATTCCTCGTCGATACCGAACTTGGCCGTAAAGTAAAATACGCTGCCAACTCCTTTTTTGCTCTCGACCCAAATGCGGCCTCCCATAATGTCTATGATGCGCTTTGAAATTGAAAGGCCCAGTCCCGTGCCGCCGAACTTGCGGGTGACCGACGAATCGGCCTGGGAGAAACTTTCGAAAAT
>JAZFVB010000192.1:0-2125 GCA_036447515.1 Nitrospinota bacterium | reverse complement strand
TATTCAAAAATGCCTGCCGGGTTTCGGTGCGAAGGCCGTCTATTGCGGAACGACGCAGGCGGAAACGACGTTTGCCCAAAGCGCGCCGAGAACGCTTGCGTCGCACTTTTTCAAGTTCCCTTTCCGCGCCCTTACAACGCTGGGCGTTTCGCCGCGGACAGCCGTAAAAATGTGGCCCTTCATCGGCGGATGCGAAGCGCTTGTGGAGATCACGCCCGCTCCTCGCCTATAGCTTGATTAAGCTCGCCGGCAGTTCGCCGGCACCTGGATTGCAGAGCAAGAGAGACCAACAACAAATATTGGAGTGATTTTTTATCATCCCCCTTTTGTTGTCCATCGGGACGATATAATAACGTTTCAAGTTACTTGAATGAAAGGTTGAATTGTATGCATTACGACCGAGCCATGAGCCGCCTGCGATGAACCTTGCGCCGCGCCTTTTGCTTATTGCCGCCTGCGTGATTGCGGTTTTCGGCAGGACGGCCGGTTTCGATTTCGTATGGGACGATTACGATTTCATTGTTAACAACGACGAGATAAAAAATCTTTCCAATATTCCGTCGTTTTTCACCGAGTCGACGGCCGGACTGTACCGCCCGATGCGCACCGTTCTTTACGCGTTTGGCTACGCCGCCTTCGGCCTCAATCCCGGCCTTTACCATTTATTCGGATTAATACTGCACATCGCCGCGAGTATCCTCGTGTACCGGCTGATCGCCCTCCTTGTCAAAAGCGATAACGCCGCCCTTTTCGGCGCGCTTGTTTTCGCGCTTCATCCGGTCCATATCGAAAAGATAATCTTCGTTACGTCGGTTTTCGATATTCCGGGCGATATCAGCGTACTGGCGGCGGTTTATTTCTACGCAAAGTACCGAACGGGGGGCGTGGGGAAAAATCTCCGGCTTACATTCTTATTTTTTACTTTCGGTCTTTTCTTCAGCGAGACGGTAACCGCGCTTCCTTTCATACTGGCGGCCATGGAGGTTACGGTTTTTTGCAAAAAAGAAGATACGAGGGAAAGGACGGCGAACTTCGCGCTCTTTTTTATTATTCTTGCCGCTTATATCGCGCTTCGCACCGCCGTTATCGGCAGGGTGGGCAGGCCGCCTGATGCGGTAGATTACTGGTCCATACAAGCGATGATGCAGTACGTTTACCTTTATTACTGGCGGTTGCTGGCAATACCCTGGCCGCTTTCGCCCGTCGCGCCTTTGGAGCCTATGGAGCCGATCTGCGCGTACTGCATCGCGGCCCTTGCGGTGAACATCGCTATGCTTGGCGCCGCGTGGCGCGCGCGGGCAGGCGTCCCGCTGGCGGCGCTGGCGGTTTTTTGGTTTTATACTTCGATATTGCCGAACTCCAACCTTATACCGACCGGTACGTTGATGGCCGAGCGATACCTTTACATTCCATCGGTCGGGCTTTCGCTGATGGCGGCGCACTTTTACGGAACGTCAAGCCGCTTTAAGAAACCGGCGGTTTTTTTGGTCCTTGCGCTTTTGGCCCTTTTGTCTTTTGTGCAGGCGGGCAACTGGCGCAACGGCGAAACGCTTTGGAAGAGCGCGTTAAAGGTATCACCCGAAAGCGTTATCGCATGGCGCAACCTTGGCGCGTGGTACCGCGAGAATGGAAGGATGGAAGAGGCGGTAAAGGTTTACACTGAAATGCTGTCGAAGGGCGTGGGCACGACACTCGCGCTCTCGGAGCTGGCCGCATACGCGATAGACGCCGGAAAATTTGAACTGGCGGAAAAACAGCTTGGCGCCCTTGTACGATTGGAACCGGGGAATGCGGCGCATACAACCAACCTTATCGTGGCGCGGTGCCAGCTTAACCGGCCGGGATGGAGGGAAGAAGCAGGACGTCTGCTGAAAAAACGCCCTTCGGCCTTCCTTTACGAGCAGGTCGGGACGTGCCATGCCAAGGCCGGTGAGAGGGAAAGGGCGATGGATGCTTTCGAGCAGGGCCTGGCGCTTGATCCGGCTAATGAAAGTATAAAACGGAAGATAAGACTGCTTGAAGGCAGTGTAGAATAAAAAATAATTTGAATTGATTAACGGGATATTTTTTTGATTAAAAAAGAGGGAACGCGGGTGTTGGGCTTGCTTGCGGAAAAAGCCGGAAG
>JAZFVB010000191.1:0-2754 GCA_036447515.1 Nitrospinota bacterium | reverse complement strand
AGGCGTTATAACGAATACTCTTTTACCTTTTTCGTCATCGTATTGCGGTTGATGCCAAGCAAACGCGCGGCCTTTACCTTGTTATGCCCGCACTTTTCCAGCGCCTGCCTGATGAGTTCGGCCTCGATCTGTTTCATTACGCTGTCGTATATATTATCGCCGCTTCTTTCAATGGAACGCGCAACCCACTCCTCCAGCCCGTCCGGCGCTTCAAGCTGCGCCGCGCTGAAATGCGACGGCAGGAGGACGTCCTCCGACGACAGCACCATGGCCCGCTTGATGGCGTTCAGCAGTTGTCGAACGTTGCCGGGCCAGGAACGTGCGGCAAGTTCCGCGCACGCTTCTTCGGAAATCTTCTTTTTTCCACCGCCGTAACGCTTTACGAAATACAAGGCAATAGGGAATATATCTTCTTTTCTCTTCCTTAGCGGCGGCACGCTTATCGGTATTACGTTCAGGCGGTGGTAAAGGTCTTCGCGGAACTCTTTTTTATCGACCATTTCGGAAAGGTTCCGGTTGGTGGCCGCGACGAACCTTACATCAACCGATACCGGCCTGCGGCTTCCCACGGGATATATTTTGCCCTCCTCCAGCACGCGCAGGAGTTTCGCCTGCAGCCTTGGCCCCAGATCGCCGATTTCGTCCAGAAAGAGGGTTCCGGCGTGAGCCATTTCCACAAGCCCTTTGCGGTCGCTATCCGCCCCGGTAAAGGCGCCTTTAATGTAGCCGAAAAGCTCGCTTTCCATCAGCTCTTTCGGGATGGCCCCGCAGTTTACGGCAACGAATTCGCCCTTGGCCCTGTCGGAAAACCCGTGCAGGTTCCGCGCGACTAGCTCCTTTCCGCTTCCGCTTTCGCCGGTAATCAAAACTGTAAACGAAGAAGCGGCGGCCTTGCCAATTTTTTTGAAGAGTTTGAGCATTATCAGGCTTTGGCCTATTATTTCGTATTTCCCCGCATCCTTTGCCGCGGGGCGGCCGGTTTCCTGCCCCGGTTCGGATGCGGCCGCAAGGCTGCTCTGCCGCTCTATGCGCTCCAGTATACGCTCCACCTCGTCCAGATCGAACGGTTTGACGATATATTCAAAGGCGCCTTTTTTTACGGCCTTGATCGCGTTATCCATCGTCGCTTCCGCCGTCATGACGACGCACGCAGGCGGATGCTCTTCACCGATTATCCATGAAAGGAGGTCCAGCCCATTGCCGTCGGGCAGCCTTATATCCAAAAAGGCGGCAAGGTAACTGTTGGATTTAAGATGCTCTCTGGCTTTTTGCACCGTATCGGCTTCGTGCACCACGTAGCCAAGCCGCGCAAGCGTCTTTTTAAGGACAAGCCTGAGGGTGTCTTCGTCTTCCAGAACAAGAATATTTTTAGCCATTTCAGTCAATAAGAAAGTGCAAGATTATATTTTCAGGGCGCCGGCAGTTCTTCGCTTTGATTTCCCCTTGGCGATTCCACCTCTCCCTCCGGCCCGCCTTCCGGTTCCGCGATCTCCTCTCGGATTTGAGGCTCTTCCGGCAGTTCCGGAGACAACTGCTTATACCCGATCATCTCCTGCTCCAGCGTCGCAATATGCCGGTTCTGTTTTCTTATGGTGGTCGTCAGTTTGACGTACTCCACAACGGAATAGATCATTGTGATAAGCGCTCCAAGCACGGCCGCCGCCAATAGCGCGAAAAAGAAAGGCAGCGGGCCAAACGAATATCCAAAGTAGTAATCGACGGTTACCTGCGGCTCCATGTTTTTCACCGCAAAAGTGACAAGGAAGACCAGCACTACAAGCCCCACCAAAAACTTTACGGCTACCATTTTTCCAGACAGGAATTGAAGGGACTATCCAACGTTTTTCTTGCTCTGTTTCTTTGCGGTAGATTTTTTTGCGGATTTTTTTTCTCCGGCGGCTTTCGGTTCGGCTTTTTTCTCCGCAGCGCCTTTTCCCTCGGAACTTTTTTCAGGCGCGGGTTCTTCCTTCGGCTTTTCCGCCGACGGCTTCATCGAACTCAGCTTTTCCTTTGTCTTGTCCCATGTATCGCCCAGCTGCGTGGTAAGTTCATCGCGCTCCTCCTTGGTTTTTTCCCTAAGTTCGCCGAGGAGCTTGTTGGCGGATTTTATTTCTTCTTCTATCTCGTCCAGTTCTTTTAGCTGTTCCTCCACCTTTGCATCTTCCAGAGGGGCCTTTACGCCTTCCTTGATCGCCTTGAACACCAGCGAACCGAGCCTTGTAAGGGCGGAATCCTTTTTATTATCGAAGCTGATTATCCTCAGCTTCAGCATGAGGATGTCTTTTTGCTCCTTTGACTGGCTGAAAACCAGTCCGCCAATTTTTTTAAAATCTTCCCACATGTTCCTACCTCAAGAGCGGCTTTCCCGGTTCTTCACTCCGGTCTGCCCAAGTGTTTCCATGATGTCCAGCGCTTCTTTCCGGATCGATTCAATCCTTTGAAGTGTCTCTGTTTCGCCTAAATGCTCCTCGGCCAACCGTTCCAGGACGGAAACGGTGCGCACAAGCTCCGCCCGAAGCGTCGAGGTATCGGCAGTAATATCCGCATTACGGGCGGCGTTCTTCGATATCTGCCCAACGGCGCTGATTATTTTCCCCACGCTATTTGTGGCGTTATTAATTTCGCCGCTTGACTGGTTGAACAGGAGTAAAGCAAAACCAAGCGCCGCAACGCCTATAACTATGCCGATGACGGAAAGAACCGTCCCCCTGCCGGGCCCTTTCGGCGGCGGCGCAGTCGCGGGTTCGGCGTGAT
>JAZFVB010000190.1:0-8443 GCA_036447515.1 Nitrospinota bacterium | reverse complement strand
TATTAATTTCGCCGCTTGACTGGTTGAACAGGAGTAAAGCAAAACCAAGCGCCGCAACGCCTATAACTATGCCGATGACGGAAAGAACCGTCCCCCTGCCGGGCCCTTTCGGCGGCGGCGCAGTCGCGGGTTCGGCGTGATTTATTTCTTCGGTATATACCGGCCTTTCGGCGGATGTATGCAGAGTTTCCTTCTTATGGAACCCCTCTTTTTCCCTTTGTGCGGTCTGACCGTCCTCCGGAGGTACCTCGGAAAACCCTAATGGAACTCCTCCCTCGTTCATGGATCAATAGTATCAGGAAAACCCGTATTTGTTCAAGCCTATCCGCCGTGGCCGGATAAACTGCCGGAGAGGAGGCCGGCTTTTCTTGACATGCTTTCAGAAATAAAGTTAGACTTCCTCTTTAGGATAAAGGAAAACACCATTTGAAAAAATTGATAGGCGCTTTAACGGTTCTTTTAGCGGTATTAGCCGTCTTGATATCCGCCTGCTCTTCCGCTCCGTTTGAAAAGGCTTTCAAACCCGAAATGGAAGCCGATGAATCAAACAAAATACTCACTGAATACTGCCAGGGGTGTCATCTGCACAAGGATTTCGATCCGGGAAAACACGTTCCAAAAGTACAAAAGGCCTATAATAATCCCAAATATTCGTCTGCCAGCGAATGCCGGGGATGTCATTCTTACGAAAAAACCTTCCTCATGGACATTAGGCGCACAACGCATTGGCCCGTCAAAAAAGGGAGTTTATAACCGGCGCTTAAAAACGAAGATCAGGGAACGATAAAAGGTTCGAACAGTTCATCGGGAAGCGAATCGACCTGCTTGACGCGGGTAAACTCAAAGCGCAGGAGGCTGTTTATATCGACCGTGTACCCCCCGTCAGGCAAATATGAATATCTGAGCTTTAAAGGCGGAATGCCCTTTCTTTTAATGGCCGTCATGACCAGCCGGTTTTCTTTGTCAAAAATAAATTTCTCGGTAATATCTCCATTGACCAGCTTTATCCCATCCTTTATTAATTCGGCATCCCCACTTTCAAGGCGGGACGGTTCGATTCCCGGATGGGTGTTTTTGATAAAGTCTTCGGGAGGAACCTTAAAAGGGCCGATTTCTATTAGTGCGTTTTTATTAAGCGGCATGGTTTTGCTTACTTTCTTATCGGGAGCGGCATAAAAAACCGTCTCTTCGTTGGCAGTGGCCGCAAACCACGCCCTTCCGGCGGGATCCGTAAGCGCCATGCGAAATCCGAAAGGGGCGCCCACCACAACCGACGCGTTGGATTTAACCCATCCGGTGATGGTCATGTGGTACACTTTGCCGGACATCCTTAATAACGGGTAATAGGGGTTGGCTTCGGCAATTTCCGCAAGGTATTCCGCCTGCGGCAGTACCTTTACCTTGGGAACGGTGGCGCACGCGGAAAGAAGTGAAAGCGCGGATAGTACGAACGGGATAAGTTTAAAGCGCATTTTCATATACTATAGCCCACAAGCTCTTTTTAGAGCGTCTTTTACTTTTCGACTGTGGTCTTCTTCAGCCTTTTATTCAGTTCGTCGTACTTCTTCTTTACCTTTGGGTCTTCCTTTTGCGAGAGGGAATCCGAGTAGGCCTCGAGCGCGTCTTCGTATTTTTCCAACGCGTAATAAATGTCCCCCAGGTGTTCCAGTATTATCTTGTCGACCTCTTCGAGTGCGTCTATCGCCTTTACGGTTATTTCAAGGGCCGCATCGTATTTACCCATCCTGTAATAGAGCCAGCCAAGGCTGTCGAGGTAATAACCGTTTGCCGGATCGAGTTCCAGCGCCCTTTCAAGGTAAACAAGCGCCTCGCCGAGGTGGATATTCTGGTCGGCGTAAAGATAACCGATGTAGTTAAGGGCGTCGCTGTGATCGGGCTGAATCTCCAGTGTGAGCTTCATGGCCTCTACGCTTTTTTTGTACTCTTTCAGTTTCTCGTAAGTGGCGCCCAGGTAGAATGTATACTCCGGCTTTTTGGGTTCTATCTCCAGGGCTTTCTTTATATTTTCCAGGGCGCGGCGGTACTCCTCCTTTTTAACCTGTATTACGCCAAGCAGATAGTAAAGTTCGGGATCGTTTTTTTTCAGCGCTATTGCCTTTTGTATCATCCTCTCGGTTTCCGAGAGCTTGCCCAGCTTTTCGTAAATGCCGCTTATATGAATGTACACTTCAACTTTGTCCGCCTTGCCGGAGGTTTTTACAATCTTCTTCCATTCTTTAACCGATTCGTCGTACATCCCCAGCTCTTCATAAACGCGGGCAATGTAAAAAGAGATGTTTTCGTTTGTGGGATCCTTAAGCCTTACAAGCTGGAACTTTTCCAGCGCCTCATTAAACTGCCCCTGCTGGTAGTAAAGAATACCCATCTTCATGGCAAGGTCGATAGTGCCCGGGTCGTCCTTTTCTATTTCCTTGTATAGTTCGAGAGCGCCGCCGTAATTCTTCTCCAGCATGTAAACGCTTGCCAGCCGGTTTTTTATCGGCTCGTTGAACGGATCGACCTCAAGGTATCTTTTGTAAATGCCTATGGCCAGATCGTATTTCTTCTGCACTACAAACACCCACCCCAACGTCTCGTAAGCCTTCGTGAAGGCGGGGTGTTTTTCAATAAGCATCGTAAGGAACTCTTCGGCCTTGAAGTAGAGTTTCATCGTTACGTAAACGCGGGCAAGGTAGAAAATGGCCATCTGGGACTGCGGCTCCACCTCCAGAAGCCCCAAAAGTTCCTTCTCCGCGTCTTCATATTCCTTCATCTCGAT
This sequence comes from Nitrospinota bacterium, assembly GCA_036447515.1. GTDB lineage: Bacteria > Nitrospinota_A > UBA7883 > JACRGQ01 > JACRGQ01 > JAZFVB01. The sequence continues at coordinate 5,664 of JAZFVB010000190.1, read as the reverse complement.
GTAGTTGATCGCCAAGTACAGCCTTATCTCCCTGCGCTCGGGCTCGGCCTCGACGACCTTTTTAAAATGGTACTGGGCGCGCTTGTAATTCTTGGAACTCGAATAAATGCCGCCGAGGACGGCGTGCAGGGGAGTGTAACCGGGATCGAAGACAAGGCCGTTAAGCCCCGCGTCTATGGCTTCCTTGAATTTGCCTTTCCTCAGGAGAATCTTGCTGATTTCCAGATAAACGGGCATGGCGTAGTAATCGTGTTTCAGCACCTCCCGATATTCTTTCAGCGCCTCGTCCAGTTTGTTTTCCCGTGCCAGCAACTCTGCCCTAAGGAAATGGAAATAAGCCTTGGAATCTATGCGGGAATAGACCGCCCTATCCGGTTCCCTTCTTTTCGGGGCGCCTTCTGTGCCGCCTTCAACAGAGCTTTTTTGCATCGTCGCGCAACTTCCAAGGATGAAGGCAAAAACCACTATCAACAGCGCGGCGTTTTTCAATCCGCCGCCTGACGCCTCCTTCGGCTTGTACCGCACGGAAACGTCGTTAAGCCCGACTCCCGCGTATTCTTTCACCTTCTCTGCGATCCTGCTACGGTAGTATTCAACCGGTTCCATAAAGGAGTTATCGAAAACGTCAACCATGAGCTTCCCGTCCTTGATGTAAGCCGGCTCGCACACCCGCGAAAGCCGTTCGCCGACGACGGACGGCCACTGTTCCCTGATCTTAAGGAGGGCGCCCAAGCTTTCCAGCCTTACCGATTTCAGAGCACGTCCCAGTGCGTCTTTAAGGGGTATCATAATTGCTCCATACAAACACCATTGATGCTATATTTAATCATAAAAGCACCCTTCGGCTCAAGGCGGCCGGGACGGGAACGGGGCTAGAAAGCCCCCTTCCTGCCGAAAATCTTACTTTACGTCCGCAAAAGCATTTTTAATAAAAAAATGTTCTGCCATGAGCATGTATGCGGACATCGATACTCCACTCTCTTCAGAGTGGTTCATGATTTCCTTTTTCCGCTCTTTGCTGAGACGTATAACAAGAACATCGTCTTTTACGAGTTTCTTGGCAAATTTAATTGCTTCATCAACCTTGAGATCCGCCGTCTTATTGATTTTGACGTGCATCATTCTTCTCTTTTTTTCCATTGAGTCTATCTCCCTGCTAAATCATAATACGGACAATCAGCACTAGTAAAGAGTTTCACCTCCTTTACAAATAACATATTAACCGTAGACTTTTATTTGTCTAATCCTATTATTCTTTCTATGTCGTTTTCGGGAAGGCCGTATCTTAAAAGTAACGCACGAATCTCGTTATTATCCATATACACAATCTTTATAGGTTCATGTTTCCTTTTAAAAAACACCTGCCATGTTTCCGAGTCCATCCTAATGCCCTCGGTAATACCGTCTACATGAGGAACCTCAAAACTTCTCGACATGGTTAATGTATAACATGTGTATATACAAAAATCAAGCCTTACGATTATATTTTGATGGTAAAAATAGAAGAGCCTGACGCGGGGAAAAAAGTTAATATTGTCATAAGTACGCTGGAAACGCCTAAAAACGTAAAACATGCTAATAGGAGGAGGTCCTAATGAAATTCGCAACCGAATACCTGTGGTTCAACACGAAAAAGAAAAGGGAGTACAGAGACATTACGGACGAAGTGGAAAAGGTTCTTAAAAAAAGCGGGATAAACGAAGGTATGGCGCTGGTTTCGGCCATGCACATAACCGCAGGCGTGTACGTGAACGACGCCGAACCCGGAATCATACAGGACATGGACACGTGGCTGGAAAACCTTGCGCCGTTCAAACAAAACTACCTGCACCACGGAACCGGCGAAACCAACGGCGACGCGCACCTCAAATCGCTCCTTATCCACAACCAGGTGATAGCGCCTGTTACCGGCGGCAAGCTTGATTTCGGCCCGTGGCAGAGAATATTCTATGCGGAGTTCGACGGTCAGAGGAAGAAAAGGGTAATAATCAAGATAATGGGAGAATAGGACGCACGACAGAGGCATCCGACGCGACATGAAGAAAACTGCCCTTTACCAAAAGCACATCGACGCCGGCGCGAAGATGGTGGAGTTCGGCGGCTGGCTGATGCCGGTGCAATATTCGGGCGTACTAAGGGAACACGAAGCCGTAAGACGGCGCGCCGGCCTTTTCGATGTATCGCACATGGGTGAATTCCTTATAAGCGGCGAAGGCGCACTCGGATTTGTCAACAGGGCCGTTACCAACGACGCGTCTAAACTCAAAGACGGCCAAATCCTCTATACCGTCATGTGCAAAGAGGACGGCGGCGTAGTGGACGACCTCCTTGTCTGCCGCATCGGAGCTAACGAATATATCTTTGTGGTAAACGCCTCCAACATTGAAAAAGATTTTTTGTGGATATCGTCGCATCTAAAAGAAAGCGAACCAGAAAGCGAAAAGATAACACTGGAAAACGTTTCCAACCAATACGCCCTACTTGCGCTCCAGGGACCGAAGGCGGTGGAGATATTTTCAAGGATCGTCCCGATCCCGGACTCTTTAAAATACTACCATTTCATGCCGGTCACCGCGCGCATGGCCGAAGTAACGGTCTCGCGCACCGGGTACACGGGAGAGGACGGACTGGAGATATTGCTGAAGAACGAAGATGCCCAAATGATGTGGGACGCCATACTTGAAGCCGGAAAGGACGATGGGCTCATTCCGACGGGACTGGCGGCGCGCGATCTCTGCCGGATAGAGGCCGGTTATCCCCTTTACGGGCACGAATTGGACGAGGGAACAGACCCCATATCGGCGGGCCTCAAGTGGGTGGTAAAAAAGGACAAAGGTGATTTTATCGGAAGGTCGGCCATTGAAGCATTAAAGCCCGCTAAGAAAAGGATCGCCTTCACGATGGAAGGCAGAAACATTCCCCGCGAAGGATACCCGATTGCCGTCAATGGAGACGAGATCGGCGCCGTTACTTCCGGCACCTTCTCGCCCGTTTTGCAAAAACCTATAGGAATGGGATATATTTCCTTGCAGGGCATAACGGGTCCGCAAACAGGAGATAAGATAGAAATAAATATTCGGGGAAAACAGGCTCCGGCAGTCATTTGCAAAACGCCGTTTATAAAAACCGGGGTCAAGAAATAATCACGGGAGGATGCTATGGAATTTCGGGAGAAACTCTACTACACAAAAGAGCACGAATGGGCGCTTGAAGATGATGGCCTTTTAGTCATAGGCATTACCGATTACGCGCAAAGCGAAATGGGGGATGTTGTCTTCGTGGAGCTTCCGGAAGAAGGCTCCAATGTAAGGGCGGGCGAATCGTTTGGGGTGGTCGAATCGGTAAAATCGGTCTCGGACCTCTATTCACCCGTCTCGGGCGAGATAGCGGAGGTAAACGGCGGCCTGGAAAGCGAGCCTGAACTTGTAAACTCCTCTCCCTTCGGGGACGGGTGGATGATAAAGATCAAGCCCGGCAACAAATCGGAACTGGAAGACCTTATGAATGCCCGGCAGTACGAGGAATACACAAAGACGCTGTAATGGAAACGGAAAACAAAGCGGCAAAAGTTGATTATTTCAACAAACTTACGTCCTATAGTACAGATTTAAAATATCTGGTAGCTACAGCCGTCCCGGGGCTGCCTGCCACCCGCAGGGTGGTAGTGCAAGCGAGACGCTTGCACCTACCAAACTTGCTTCTAAAGTAGCATGAGGTATATACCGTTAACGCCGGATGACAGCCGCGAAATGCTGTCGTCAATCGGCATCGATTCGGTGGAAAAGCTTTTCGATGTCATTCCCGAAAACTTAAGGTTAAAAAGTCCGCTTAACCTGCCCGAACCGATGGGCGAACAGGAACTCATGCGCCACATGCGCGGGGTTGCCTCCAAAAATACCGCCCTCGTTTCAAGGCCGTCCTTTCTCGGCGCCGGGGCCTACAACCATTTCATCCCCTCGGCGGTTGACCAGCTTATCGGCAGGTCGGAATTCTTCACGGCCTATACGCCGTACCAGCCGGAGATAAGCCAGGGAACGCTTCAGGCCATCTACGAGTTCCAGACATATGTTTGCGCACTTTTCGGCGTGGACGTTGCCAACGCATCGATGTACGACGGCGCAAGCGCCCTGGCCGAGGCCGTCCTTATGGCGTGCCGCATCTCCAGAAAAAACGAAATAGTAATCTCCAACCTCGTCCACCCCAGGTGGCGGCAGGTGATCCGTTCTTACGTCCAGAACCGCCACATAAAGGTTATTGAAACGGCCGACCATACGCACGGACGCGCCGACGTTAAAAGAATCGCGGAAAAGATAACCGAAAACACGGCGGCGGTGGTCGTGCAGTCTCCCAACTTTTTTGGAAACGTGGAGGAGCTGTCGGAAATTGGCGCGCTGTGCAACGATAAAAAAATCGTCTTCGTAACGGGCGTCGCCGAGGCGATGTCGCTGGGACTATTAACGCCCCCCGGCGAATTCGGCGCGGACATCGTTGTCGGCGAGGGGCAGTCGCTGGGCCTTTCGATGTCTTTCGGCGGGCCGTACATCGGGCTTTTCGCCACACGCGATAAATACCTCAGGCAGATGCCGGGACGCATATCGGGCAAAACGACGGACAAGGACGGGCGCGACGGGTACGTCCTTACGCTGGTCGCGCGCGAACAGCACATAAGGCGCGAAAAAGCCACGTCGAACATATGCACCAACCAGGGGCTGTGCGCCCTTGCCGTTACGGTTTACCTTACGCTTTTAGGGAAAAGCGGTTTAAGCCAGACGGCAAAGAATAACTTTTACGCCGCAAACGCGCTGAAGGAAAAACTTTCCGGCATAAACGGAATAAACCCGGAGTTCGATTTGCCCTTCTTCAACGAATTCGTGGTTTGCCTGCCCGAACCCGCGGTCGACGTAAACAAAAAGCTGGCGAGCGCCGGCATAACCGGCGGCCTCGACGTTTCGCGCTTTTACCCTGACATGAAAAACATGATGCTCTTAACGGCAACCGAACTCACAACGCCCGAAGACATCGAAAAACTCGCGGAGGTTTTTTCGTGAACAAACATCCGGGCGCGAGCGGGCTTGTATTCAACGAGCCGGTGATATTCGAGCAAGGCAAAAAGGGGCGCAAAGGTTGCGACGTTCCCAAAACGCTTTTTGGCGAAAAGGACCTTGAAGGCGTTTTTGGCAAATCCGTACTGCGCGAGGACTTCACAGGCTTCGTGGAGGTTAGCGAAGTCGAGGCGGTGCGCCACTTTACGCATCTTTCGCAATGGAATTACGGCGTCGATTCAAACTTCTATCCGCTAGGCTCGTGCACTATGAAATACAATCCCAAGGTAAACGAGGCCGCGTGCCGCCTGGAAGGTTTTATAAGCATCCATCCTTTGCAAGATGAAAGCTCCGTTCAGGGCGCGTTGCAGGTTATTTACGAACTGGAGCGTCTCCTTTGCGAGATTACCGGCATGGGCGCCGCGTCGCTTCAGCCTGCCGCCGGAGCGCAGGGCGAGTTTGCGGGACTTTTAATAATACGGAAACACCTTACCGAAAAGGGCGACCCGCGCAAAAAGATAATTTTGCCCGATTCGGCCCACGGCACGAACCCGGCCAGCGCAACCCTTTGCGATTACACTTCGGTGGGCCTCCATTCGGGACCGGACGGGCTGATAGACAC
>JAZFVB010000189.1:0-12732 GCA_036447515.1 Nitrospinota bacterium | reverse complement strand
AAAAACAGCCTGTTTTTAAACGTCGAGGTTTTTGACTTCCAGCGCGTGGCGGTAAATGAACTCGCGGCGCGGTTCTACTTGTTCGCCCATCAATAAGGAAAAGATGTCGTTTGCTTCCACCGCGTCGTCGATATGCACCTGTAGGAGGGTTCTTACCGCCGGATCCATTGTGGTTTCCCAAAGCTGTTCCGGGTTCATCTCGCCAAGACCTTTGTAGCGCTGCAACGTTATTCCTTCCTTTGCGGTCGCAATTACGTGTTCAATCAACTCGCTCTTGGTGGAAAACTCCAGCGAGGGTCCGGATTTTCCAATAACGACGTATGGGGCGCCGTCCCATTTTTCCACCTTCTTTTTAAGCTCCAGTCCCCTCCCGTATTCGGCGGTGGCGATAATATCCCAGTTCACAAGGTTCGTCGCTCCCGATTGGGGATTGTAGCATTCGAATGCGAAGCCGCCGTGTTTGGAGTCCTCAATAACCCTGTTCTTGCCGTTTGCCATCTTCATTTTGCTTAGGAGTTTTTCCATGTTCTTGCGCTCGGTGAAAAATTCCTTGTCTTTCACATTTTCCTGAAGCAAAACTCTAATCACTTCGCCGGGGTATCCTTTGTTTGAAAGTTTTTCTAAAATTCTCAGGTATTCCGAAAAGAGTTTAAGACACTCTTGCAGTTCGCCGCTTTTCAGTTCCAGTCCACCGTTTTTCACCCTTACGGAAACGTCTTTTGTGCCTTCTTTCAACAGGTATTCGTTGAGTTCTTTTTCGTCTTTTATGTACTGCTCCTTTTTGCCCTTCGCTATCTTGAAAAGCGGCGGCTGGGCTATGAAGAGGTGTCCTCTTTTAATAATTTCCTCCATATGCCTGTAGAAAAAAGTGAGGAGGAGCGTGCGGATATGAGAGCCGTCCACATCGGCGTCCGTCATGATTATTATTTTGTGGTACCGTATCTTTTCGATGTCGAATAATTCCGCCGCGCCGCCGCCGCCCAGCGCCTGTATGATTGTCCTTATCTCATCGGAAGCAAGCATCCTGTCGTAACGCGCCTTTTCGACGTTGAGTATTTTCCCTTTAAGGGGAAGGATTGCCTGGTATTTCCTTTCACGCCCCTGTTTTGCGGAACCGCCGGCGGAGTCGCCCTCCACGATGTAAAGCTCGCATAGCGCGGGGTCGCGTTCCTGGCAGTCGGCCAGTTTGCCCGGCAGGGAAGTGAATTCCAAAACATTCTTTCTTCTGGTGAGGTCTTTTGCTTTCCTTGCGGCGTCCCTTGCATCTGCGGCTATTATGGCTTTTTGCACTATTAGTTTCGCTACCTTTGGGTTTTCCTCAAAGAAGGTGTCAAGCGTTTCCTTTACTGTTGTTTCCACCAGCCCTTTTATTTCGCTGTTGCCGAGTTTCGCTTTCGTCTGGCCTTCGAACTGCGGGTCTATCATCTTTATGCTTAAAACCGCCGAGAGCCCTTCGCGCACGTCGTCGCCCGATAACGCCTGTTTTTCCTTTTTGAAAAGTTTATTCTTTACCGCGTACAGGTTTATGGACCTCGTAAGCGCGGCGCGGAATCCGGCCAGATGCGTGCCGCCCTCCGGCGTCCGTATGTTATTAACAAATGTGAATACGTCTTCTTTGTAGCCATCGTTGTATAGAATTGCAAGCTCTACCGTGGTGGATTCTTTTAGCTTCTTGGCGTAAATGGGGTTATCGAAAAGCGATTGCATGTTGCGGTTGAGATATTTGATAAATGATGCTATTCCGCCCTCGTAAAAGAACTCGTGTTTTTTTCCCGTTCTCTCGTCGATTATAACGATTCTCAACCCGCTGTTTAAAAAAGCCAGCTCTCTTAAACGTTGCGATAGGTGATCGAATTTAAAGATAGTTTCTTCAAATATTCCGGAATCCGGCTTGAATCTTATCTTCGTTCCCGTGTTTTCCGCTTTTCCAATATTTTTAAGGGGCGCCATGGGGAGTCCCTTTTCGTATTTTTGCGTAAATACATGCCCATCGCGTCTTATTTCGAGTTCCAGGTTCTCCGAAAGGGCATTTACAACCGAAATGCCGACACCATGCAGGCCGCCCGATATCTTATATCCCTCGCCTTCAAATTTTCCGCCCGCGTGAAGGACAGTCATTACAACTTCCGCAGACGATATATCCCTTTCCGGGTGCTTTTCAGTGGGTATTCCGCGTCCGTCGTCTTCAATCGAAACCGATTCGTCTATATGTATCTTTACTTCTATATTGTTGCAAAACCCCGCCATCGCTTCATCGATGCTGTTATCGACAACCTCGATAACCAAGTGATGAAGCCCGAATGTTGAAATGTCGCCAATATACATTGCGGGCCTCTTGCGTACAGCCTGAAGGCCCTCAAGGATTTTTATCTGTTCCGCGCCGTATGTGTTCTCTGCTGTATTCATTTATATATATAAAGAGTAGTAGTCATAAGGCATGATGAAACTGTTGATAACTCTCTTTTCCATTTAATATCAATGGAAAACACGGAGAATTTTCTGTTAATAAAATATGCGTTAATTTTCTTTGTGTTCATAACTTAAGGCATTCCATAAAAAAAGAGTTTTTTTCACTATTAGTTCACAGTTAATCCACAGTTGCTCAACGATTTATTCACAGGTTGAGCTTCTTTTTAATTTCCGTAACGTCGTTATAGATTTTCGTGTTAACCTCGAGTTCCTTTTTAATTTTGTTGTAAGCGTGTATGACGGTTGAATGGTCCCTTCCGCCGAAATATTGGCCTATCTGCGGGAGGGATTCTTCGGTGAATTCCCTGCAAAGAAACATTGCGATCTGGCGGGGAACCACCATATTCCTGCTTCTTTTCTTGGATTTCAGGTCATACGGCTTGAGTTCGAAATAAGACGTGATTAGTTTCATTATTTGCGTTACGCCTATGTGCTTTCTAGCTTCCGAATAGACGCCTTCAAGCGTTTCTTTTGCGGTCTCCAGGTTAATCGGCTTACCGGTAAGCGAGGAGTATGCAACTATGCGGGCCATACATCCTTCGAGCTCCCGAATATTCGATCTGATTGTCTGCGCGAGGAAAAGCGCAACGTCGGCCGGTATTTTGTACCCGTTTATGCTGGCCTTTTTATTTATTATGGCTATTTTGGTTTCCACGTCCGGCGGCTGGATGTCGGCAATCAGGCCCCACTCAAAGCGCGATTTAAGCCTTTCTTCGAGCTTTTTTATATCTTTTGGAAACTGGTCGGAGGATATTACAACCTGCTTGCCCATTTCAAAAAGGGCGTTGAAGGTATGGAAAAATTCCTCTTGCGTTCTATCCTTTCCCGCAATGAACTGTATGTCATCGACAAGGAGGACATCCAAGTTTCTGAACCTCTCCCTAAAATTCTCCATATGCTTATTTTTGAGCGAGGAGATCATTTGATTAACAAAATGTTCCGAAGATAGGTACATTACACGGGCTTCGTTATTTCTTGCGGAAATATATCCGCCTATCGATTGCATAAGGTGGGTTTTGCCAAGTCCTACGCCGCCATAAAGGAAAAGAGGGTTGTATTTTGATCCCGGCTGCTTTGCACACGAAAGGGCGGCGGCGTATGCAAATTCGTTGCATTTCCCGGGCACGAAGGTATCGAAAGAATAGTTAGATTCGAATTTCGGAAAAACCTTTTTCTTTTTTTGTTTTACCGCCGGCGCCGGCGCGCGCACTTCCTTCGATTTTTTTTTGTCTATCACGAAAAATATGCTGTTTTTCGTTTTCGTTTTTTTGTCGAGGATTTCCATGATTATTTCCATGTAATGTTTTTCAAGCCAATGGGCAATGAACGAAGAAGGCGCCATAAGGGAAAGTTCGTTATTTTCATAACTTATCGGGGTGACGGGTTCTATATAAGATATGAAGTTGTGATAGTCTATCTTGGTTTCAAGCTCTTTTTTGCATTCCCCCCACAGATTTTGCATATTCGATGCTTATATATTGTAGATGAAGCCGTGTTCGGCTCCCGCGTTGTTTTCTTCAAGCTTCACTGCTTCGCTGCAAACCTCGTTAAGGGTGATCGAATAAAGGGTCTTCCTTAGCGAATCCGTTAACCTGTGCCAAAGAAGCTGCGTGAGGCACTTCTGCGTTTTCGAGCAGATTGAGGAATCGTCCACGCAGTCTGAAAGGATCAGGTTTTCGTCCACGGCTTCGAAGATTTCGCCAATACTTATTTCTGACGGCAACTTAGCAAGAAGATACCCCCCGCCGGGCCCCCTTACACTCTTAACAAGCTTGGCCCTCCTGAGCTTTAAAAAGAGCTGTTCAAGATAGTTAAGCGATATGTCTTGCCTTAGCGAAATGTTCGATAGGGGCACGGGGAAATTGCTCGGCTGGGTGGATAAATCGACCATTGCCTGCACTGCGTAATGACCCTTGGATGATATCTTCACCGAGCGATTCTAACCTCTCCTTCTATGTATTTCAACATATTTAATTTAAAATAATATCTCTAAAGATTTCAATAGGATAGAGCATGCAATCCTTACTATTATTATAGTCAATTCAACGCCAATTTACAAGCACTATAATTATTATATTGTGGTAGAAAGTGCCGCTATTTTCGGCAGTCATTTTATGCTTAATCCTCATAAGTATTTATAAGAATTCTTTTAAACTAACGGTCAAATATTATCTATATGAAAAAATCGCGGCAGTTTCATATAATCGAATGTTCATGGTAGTTTGACTGACAAAATAAATAGACCGGCATATTGCATGAATAATAATCGTCTTAAGAAATGAACCTATGAAACATGGCGCGATAATAATAAAAGGCGCGAGGGAGCATAACCTTAAAAACATAGACGTGGAGCTTCCCCGCGACAGGCTGATCGTACTTACCGGCATATCGGGTTCGGGCAAATCGTCGCTGGCGTTCGATACGATCTACGCCGAGGGACAGCGCCGGTACGTCGAATCACTTTCGGCCTATGCCCGCCAGTTTCTCGAGCAGATGGAAAAACCGGACGTCGACCTGATAGAAGGCCTTTCGCCCGCCATCTCTATAGAACAAAAAACCACGAGCAAAAACCCGCGTTCGACCGTCGGCACGGTTACAGAAATATACGACTACCTGCGCGTACTCTTCGCGCGCATCGGGAGGGTGCACTGCTACAAATGCCGCAGGCCCATAGAATCGCAATCCGCATCGCAGATTGTCGATCAGCTGATGATGCAAAAAGAAGGAACGAAAATTCACGTCATGGCGCCGGTAGTCAAGGACCGCAAGGGCGAATACAAAAAAGAGATAGCCTCGCTTAGTTCCAAGGGATTCGTAAGGGCGCGCATAGACGGACGGATGCGCCAGCTCGATGAAGAGATAACGCTGGAAAAATACTCGAAACATTCAATTGATGTAGTTATAGACCGTCTTGTAATAAAACCCGGAATCGAAAGGCGGCTGGCCGATTCGGTGGAACTCGCGCTGAAAATGGGCGAAGGCCTTATGACCGTAATGGCCGGCATCAGTTCGGAGGGCACGGTAACGTCAAAAAAATCAACGGGTGTCATCGGTCCGGCAGGTAAGAATGGGGAAAAAGAGTTCATTTTCAGCCAGACCTTTTCGTGCGTACACTGCGGCATTTCGTACCCGGAAGTCGAACCCCGGATGTTCAGCTTCAACAACCCCCGTGGCGCGTGCCCACAATGCACGGGGCTGGGGTCGATGCAAAACGTAAGCGAAGACCTGGTCGTCCCGGACAGGAAGCTAAGCCTGGCGCAAGGCGCCGTCGCGCCGTGGGCATCCAAAACATCGATATATTACCGGAACATGCTGGAGTCCCTGGCCGATCACTTTAAGTTCGATTGGGAAAAGACGCCCTTTTCTAAGATTCCAAAAAATGCTCAAAAAACAATCTTTTACGGTTCCGAGGGGGGAGAGATAAAGTTTAAATACTACAAGGGGAAAGCGAGACTGCACTTCACCGGCGAATTCGAGGGGGTGATACCGAACCTCGAGCGGAAGTACAGGGAAACAGAGTCGAATTGGATGCGCGAAAAGATAGAAGAATATATGCGCGTGGAGCGGTGCCACGAATGCGGCGGCAAGAGGTTGCGCCCGGAAGTGCTGGCGGTAAGGATCGGCCAAAAAAACATAATCGACGTTACCGAACTTTCGATTAAGGACGCGGTCTATTACTTCGACAGTCTGAAATTAACCGAAAACGAAAAGATAATCGGCGCGCGCGTTATTAAAGAAATCCGCGAAAGGCTCGGCTTTATGAAAAACGTGGGGCTGGAATACCTCGCGCTAGACCGCGCGTCCGGCACGCTTTCGGGCGGCGAGGGCCAGCGGATACGCCTTGCGACGCAGATCGGCAGCGCGCTTGTGGGCGTCCTTTACATACTCGACGAGCCGAGCATCGGGCTTCATCAGCGCGACAACAAGCGATTGCTTAAGACTCTTACGAGACTGCGCGACATCGGAAACACGGTGATAATTGTGGAGCACGACCGCGAAACGATCACGGAGGCCGATTGCGTTATCGATCTGGGTCCCGGGGCGGGCGTTCACGGCGGAGAGATTGTGGCAAAAGGAACGCCGGATGAAATAATGCGCAGCGAAAAATCGTTAACCGGCAAATATCTTTCCCACAGGCTCAGTATCCCCGTGCCGGCGCAAAGGCGGAAGGGCAGCGGCTATTCGCTGAAGATAAAAGGCGCGCGGCAGAATAATTTAAAGAACATCGACGTAGATATTCCGCTGGGCAGGTTTACGTGCGTTACGGGCGTTTCGGGTTCGGGCAAGAGCACGCTGATAATAGAGATACTCTACAAGGCGCTTGCGAAGGCGATTTACTATTCGCACGACATGCCCGGCAAGCACAAGGCGATACGCGGCATTGAACTTCTGGACAAGGTGATAGACATCGACCAGTCGCCGATAGGCAGGACGCCGAGGTCGAATCCGGCCACCTATACCGGCCTGTTTACGTTTGTGCGCGATCTCTTTTCGCAGGTGCCCGAATCGCGCAAACGCGGCTACAAACCGGGGCGATTCTCGTTCAACGTGCGCGGCGGCAGGTGCGAGGCGTGCAGCGGCGACGGAATAAAAAGGATTGAAATGCATTTCCTGCCCGATGTTTACGTTACGTGCGAAGTTTGCAAGGGCAAACGATTCAACCGCGAAACGCTCGATATCCATTACAAGGGAAAAACAATCAGCGAAGTGCTGGACATGACGGTCGAGGAAGGATTTACGCATTTCAAGGCGATACCGCCGTTGAAGGTCCGCCTTAAAACATTAATCGATGTGGGACTCGGCTACATAAAACTCGGCCAGCCCGCGACGACCCTGTCGGGCGGCGAGGCGCAGAGGGTAAAGCTATCTAAAGAACTTTCCAAGCGCGGCACGGGACGGACGATATACATACTCGACGAGCCGACAACGGGACTGCACTTCGACGACATCAGAAAGTTGCTGGAAGTTTTGAACCGCCTTGTCGACGGCGGGAACACGGTTGTTGTGATAGAGCACAACCTCGACGTGATTAAAACGGCGGATTGGATAATCGACCTCGGCCCAGAAGGCGGCGACGCCGGCGGCGAAGTGATAGCCGCCGGAACGCCGGAACGGGTAGCGAAGATAAAGCAATCGTACACCGGGCAGTATTTGAAAAAGGAACTTGCAGTAACCTCGTCCGCCGCGAACTCTAAAAGAAGCCTGAAAAAGACGGGGTGATAAGGGGGCTTAGGTTTGGCGGGCTGTTGAATAACCAGCAACCTACAGTAAAGCAAACTATTGGCTTAGGTTTTAGCGATAAAAATAGTTGTGTGTTGCCACGCCGCCGCCGTTGGTTTAAATTGGCGCGATGAATCATTTACGGGTTGCCGCTTAATGGCGGGGTTTATAGCGTCGTTTATTCCCGGTACCGCCGCCTTCAAGAGGCGTTTGGTGCGGAATATTTCCCTAAAGGCCGCAAAGCGAAGGGCGGTTTTTCGTGAAATACGAAAGATCGACGGCGAGGCCAAACGGCTGATATCAAAAAGTGTGCGCCATGCGGGCAATATATTATCGGCACTCGAGGTTCGAAACGGCGTGATTTCAAGTATCGTATCGCGCACTTCGGGCGCGGTTGCGTCTGTTCTCACATTAGGCTTGCCCCTTTTGATGGTGTGGGCATTGTTATACAGCTACCTTTTGCCACAGGAAACGTTTTTTGTCTTTTTGGTCTTTTTCAGCGCTTCGTATATTGCGTGGTGCGCGTTATTTACGATACTCACGATATTTTTCATTTCCAGGGAAAACACCACGGCTTCGTTAAGGCTTGTTATTCTCCATGCGGCGTCTATTCTTATTTACGCATTTTTTACCGTCTTCTTTCTGAAAAATTTCGGCATTGCCGTAAACACAGACATAGCCGATCCGGCCCTTTTACCTATTATGGAATGGGGAGCCATGTCGGGCGCCGCCAGCGCTTCGGCCGGGATAGTCCTTTATTCCTTTTTTATGATTTACATCTTCTTCCTCTATTGCTTTTTAAACAGGCGAAAAAGATCGAGCCACCCGCACGAATCGCTCATCGATACACTTGTGAAAATTCTCCACGGCTTTGAAAACGGCTTTTTTGAGGATTCCGCCGGCCGGTTGCGGCTCTATTTTATGAAAAAAAATGTCGCAAAATACATTGCGCTGCTAAATGACGGCAGCGTAAAAGGAAAAGACGATGCAGGCGCGCGAGCGCAAGCGCAAAGCGCGGATGAAATTTTTGCCAAAGTGTCCGCCGGGTTGATCTATGTCTCGTTGGAAAAGTACGAATTGGCCGCAATACACCTTTCGCCGCTATACATAAGCGCGCCACGGCTTGGCGGCTTTGGCCGCTTTTTCGCCTCGCAATCCGAAGCGTATGAAAGCACGATGGAATCGGCGCCCCTTACCGTCATCGAATCGTTTGTCGGGTTATTGCTGAAGAAAAAGGGATAAAAAAAACCGGAACCCCTGTCTCGGAGGAAGGGGTTCCGGTGTTGGTTCGGATTTACCGATTAAGCCAGCTTTACCGATTAACCTTGTTTTGTGGCGTCGTAGCTGTCGTTGCTGATAATGTCGAAGTCAACCGCGCACAGTTCGTTACCGCCGCCGGGAATCTCTTGCACGGTCGGGTCGAAGCCGCTGTCGCTGATATTTGACGCATCGGCAGAGCAGACTTGCACGTTCAATTCAATTTGCTCCACTCCCATTAGGTCCTGGGTCGGATCGTAGTTATCGGATGAAAGGTGTGCGGCAAAGACTTGTGCCGTGCCGAAACTAAGGATCAGACCTAAAATCAATGCGAATGCTGTGTTTTTGTTAAGATGTTTCATTTTCTTCCTCCGTAACAGTTAAAAGTTAGTACATATCATTTTCCTACATACCTTTGTATGCACTTGCTATCTATACTATGCCAGCACCGTGCCATCTATTTATTTTATATAAAACAACATGTTACAAGATAGACGTTCGGCCTTGTGTTACGAATACGTATCTATTGCCAGAAAAGGTGCGGTTAAAACGTATATGCGGAAGGTAGATGATACGATACTGCCGCACTGACCGTACGGTCAGTGAATCGACGCTGTTTTCCTGTGGGATTTTGCTCATTGTTACAAAAAGAGAGCTTATCGAATAGACTTTAGGGCATGAAAGAAAAGCAAAATCACCCCCTGCGCAACGTGATGATGGTGATCGAATATGACGGGACCGACTATTGCGGATGGCAGAGTCAGGCCAACGGCGTGACGATCCAATCCGTAATTGAAAAGTGTGTACAAAAGATGGTCGGCAAAAAGACGCACATCAGCGCTTCGGGCAGGACGGACAGCGGCGTTCATGCTATGGGGCAGGTGGCGAACGTTAAGGCGCGCTTTCCGGTGGACGACGAAACGCTGGTTATCGCCCTCAACTCGATGCTTCCGCCGGATATCAAGATACAAAGCGCCCGCACCGTTTCGAACGATTTCCACGCGATAAAGAACGCAAAGAAAAAAACGTATCAATATATGATACTGAACAAAAATACGCCATCTGCGCTTTCTGCCCGCACGGCGTGGCACGTGCCGAATAAGCTTAGTACGCCAAAAATGCGCAGAGCCGCAAAAATGCTTTTGGGTAAACACGATTTCGCCTCCTTCATGGGCCGCAACAGCAGCGTCAAAACAACGGTACGCGAGATATTTTCAATTGAGATACTCAGGAAAGGCGATATGATTATCGTCGATGTAACCGGCAACGGGTTTTTAAAGTACATGGTGAGGATTATCGTGGGGACGCTGGTGGAAATTGGAAAGGGACGTTTTTCGGTTGACGACATGAAAAAAATATTAAAGGCGCGCAACAGAAAGGCCGCCGGGCTTACCGCGCCCGCGAAAGGTTTATTGCTGAAAGAAGTGAATTACCAGTGATAACGCCGGACAGGGAATCTTTCAAAGAGCTTACGAAAAAAGGAAACCTCATTCCCGTTTACCGCGAGATATTCGCCGACCTGCAAACGCCGGTCGGGGCGTTTAAAAATATTTCAAAAGGCTCCAGATACGCATACCTTTTAGAGAGCATGGAAGGCGGCGAGAAATGGGCGCGCTACACTTTCCTCGGCGCAAACCCGGAGTTTGTAATTATGACTTCCGGGAAAAAAGGCACGAGGATTACGCCTGAAGGAAAGGATGAATTTGATTTTCAAGGCGACCCCCTGGACGAAATTAAAAAAATCATGTCTGCCTATAAACCGGTCTCGGTGGAGGGTCTGCCTCTTTTTTGCGGCGGCGCGGTGGGCGTAATCGGTTACGATACGGTCCGCTTTTTCGAAAAGTTGCCGGAAATCGCCGAAAGGGATACCGATATGCCCGATACGGTTTTCATGTTCACCGATTCGCTGCTGATATTCGACAACGTAAAGCAGACGATAAAGGTTTTGGTAAACGCGCATGTAAAGGCGGAAGACGATCCGGAAAAGGTTTACAACGACGCCCTTAGAAAGATAGACCTCCTTATAGAAAAACTGGAACAGCCCGTTGCGCACGAAAGGCGGATGCAAAGAAGCTCCGACGTTACCTTCACGTCGAACACCAAAAAGGAAGATTTTAAAAATGCCGTCGAACGATGCAAGGAATACATTATGGAAGGCGACATATTCCAGGTTGTCCTCGCCCAGCGCCTTTCGATAAAACTCGATATTCCGGCCTTCGACGTTTACCGCGCCCTTCGCACCGTCAATCCGTCGCCCTATATGTATTACCTGAAGCTCGACGATTGGGAAGTAGTCGGCGCATCGCCGGAAATATTAGTGCGCGAAGAAAACGGCAAGGTGACGATCAGGCCGATAGCCGGCACGCGGCCTCGCGGTAAAACACCCGAAGAGGATAAACGGCTGGAAGAAGAACTTCTTGCCGATGAAAAGGAACTGGCCGAACATATCATGCTGGTCGATCTGGGCCGCAACGACGCGGGGCGGGTATGCAAGGGAGGCAGCGTGCGCGTTACCGACCTGAAAATCGTGGAAAAATACTCGCACGTTATGCACATCGTTTCAAACGACGAAGGCGACCTGATGGACGCGAACGATTGCTACGACGTAATCCGAGCGTCGTTCCCGGCTGGCACCATGTCCGGCGCGCCGAAGATACGCGCCATGGAGATCATCGAGGAGCTGGAGCCTTCAAGGCGCGGCCTTTACGGCGGCGCGGTGGGGTATTTCGGATTCAACGGGAACATGGACACCGCGATAGCGATCCGCACGCTTGCCGTGCATAACGGCACGGCGTACCTTGGTATCGGCGCGGGGATAGTTGCCGACTCCGACCCGGAAAAGGAATTCGAGGAAACGATGAACAAAGGCCGCGCACTCCTTCGCGCTATCGAGATCGCAAGGAAGGGGTTACTGTAAACCCAAACAATAATCGTATTACACAACTTATGTTGAACACTTTTCTTCTAGGCTTTTAAGTTCTTCTTTTCCTTTATCCGTTATTTTGTATCCACCTTCATCAAGTTCGATATCCCCATCAAAAATTAAGGCTTGTATGAAATCATTAAGAGAATTAGATAATGAAAATCTTAACATTGGGTGCTCATATATTTTCTTATAGAGGTCTTCTTTTTTAATTGGACCACTTCCAAATACTTGAAACATCATCATTGCTGAGCGATCTAGGTTATTGCACATTTCTTACCCCCTTCATAATAATATTTTATGGTAATTAAGCCCTTTTTATTTAGGATCACTTTCAACCCTTTCCTTTACAAATATTTTGAAGTGGCCATAAAATATTTGGTGACAATGACGCATCGCATTTTTATCGTTTTTTAAACTTGGGAAAACAAACGAAACAAAGAAAGATGGGGTTTGTTTCTGAACATTAATTAACGAGTTTAAATAGGGTGAAATTTCTGTCGCAGGTTTGGTGTCCCCATTCTCTAATAATATTCTCAGTTTACTTTGATTATGAGAAGCTTCCAAGTCAAATATTTTGTGTTTTGCTAATTTCACAATTAATATTGGAGCATTTTCTCCTAAGCCCTCTAACAAACTTGAAATAAATCTTTGCCATATATTATATTGCTTGTCTACGCCAGCATTAATAATTTCATATAGCTTAATTGTTTTCAATTCGATATTTAATTCTTCTTTAATATTTGCTACTAAAGACATATACTGCTCATCGCGTTTCCACAAGCTGAAAACATTATCTTTTTTTCTAAAAAGGAAAGTCCCTAATAAAATGTAGAGATCCCAGAAATCTTTACCAACAATAT
>JAZFVB010000188.1:0-8003 GCA_036447515.1 Nitrospinota bacterium | reverse complement strand
GCAAGCAGGGCGAAATCCACTTTCATGGCAAACATTTCCCACGAACTTCGCACGCCGCTTACTTCCATAATCGGGTTCGGCAACCTTATTATGGGCAACCAAAAGATACCGGAAACCGTAAAGGCGCAAAGCCGCATAGTTGTGGAGCAGGGAAAGAACCTCCTTAATCTGATTAACGACATACTGGAACTGGCCGACACGGAACGATCCACTTCGCCGCAAGGACTAAACAAGGTCATTATCGCAAACTCGATAAAGACCGTTCTTAAACGGGAAAAAGAGCACGCCGACAAAAAGAATATAGCGCTTTCATACGGCATGGAACCCGATCTGCCGAAGGTGATCGTTGCGGACGAACTGAAAATAACAAAAATTCTGGGTATGCTCGTTAACAACGCAATAAAGTTCACCGATCCCGGCGGAAGCGTAAAGGTTTTCGTATCGCGTAAAGAAATGATGCTGCTTTTCGAGGTGAACGACACCGGAATAGGAATAGATGAAAAGGACACCCATGCAATATTCGAAAGATTCCACCAGCTGGACGACTCAAGCACGCGCAAATACGAAGGCGCCGGCATGGGACTTACTCTTGCCAGGCTGATGATCAAGGGTATGGGTGGCTCCATATGGTTGAAAAGCTCACTCGGCGAGGGGAGTTCTTTCTACTTCTCCTTACCGATGCAGGAAGAATTAACGCTGGGCGGTTAGGCAAGGCTTTTTACAATAAAATGGTTGAAATGGATGGAATATCCGTTTAGCATAATATTGTTTCGTGCATTTAAAAGGGGTAGGAAAACTAAATTTTGGGGAAGGAAGATTAAACTTTTTCGAAAAGGAGACGTACCCAGCATGAGAGCCATTCTACTTTCAATAACCGCAACATTTGTTTTCACTTTGGTTTTCGCTTCAACCGCCCTTGCAGGGGGCGATGCCAAAAAGGGAGAGGCCGTATTCAACAATAAGAAACTCGGCCAGTGTTCTGTCTGCCATAAAATCACCGCAAAAAAGAAGGTTGGACCGGGTCTTGCCGGAACCAAGGATAGGCACACCGACTCTTGGATGAAGAAATATCTTAAGGACCCGCAGAAGGTTTGGACAGAAAACGACGATGAGACCAAGGAGATGAAGACGAGGCTAAAAAAGACCAATAAAAAGAAAACGGCCATGAAGCTTAAGTACAAGGCAAAGTTTACCGACGAGATTCTCGAAGACCTTATTGCATACCTGAAGACGTTATAATACGACTTGACGATTAGACGGGGAGATGCGGAAGCATCTCCCCTTTTTTTTTCACGAGAAAAATTCAAGCAAAAAGAAGCCGACCTACAAAACGAAATACAAGCTTACAGACGCGAATATTGGCGACATTATTGCATATCTTAAGACGTTGTAATCATTGACGTGTTACGGCTCGCGCCCGAAAAGCCGCGGGCCGCGCGTCCCGCCGTATATGAATAAACACTTGTAAAAAAAGGGGGTATGAGTGTTAGAATGGCGTGGATGAATCGCATCGAAAACCCGGGGGGGGGTATGGGGAATCTTTTTACGTTTATTTTGCATTTTTTCACTTTTCGCCTTTTTGTTCATGCCCGCAGATTCACATTCAAAACGTTTCCCCGCTAAAGACGGCCTGCCCGAAGTATTCCTTAGCGAAGCAGGCATCTCCCCAAGCTCCGAATGCGGGAAATGCCACAAGGATATCTATGCCTCATGGAAAAACTCACTCCATTCGATGTCCATAAGCGACCCGGTTTTCTGGTCGTCCTACCTTCAGGCTTACTACGAGGACAGCGAAAAGGCGCGGAAAGTATGCCTTGGGTGCCACGCGCCTCTTACCGGCATTAATAACGACTACGGGCTGGAACAGGAAATAACGCGCGAGGGGATAAACTGCGATTTCTGCCACACGATATCGGAGGTAATAGATGGCAAGAAAGGCAGGTTTACCTACAGGCACGAGTTCGGGCTGCTGGTGCAGGGGCCCCTAAGAAACATCAAATCGTCCGTGCACAGGATCAGGTACAACAAGCTGTACAAGGAATCGCGCTTCTGCGCCGGCTGCCATGAATACACGAACGGAAATGGCATAAAACTGCTGGAAACTTTTTCCTAGTGGAAAGAAGGCCCCTATCCCGCACAGGGAAAGAACTGCCAGTCGTGCCACATGAGAAGGGTGGAGGGCAGGATCGTACGGAAAGGCATAGTAAAAGCCCCGGGAATGGAAATAAGCTCGCACAATATAGCCGGAGGCCATTCGGTAAGTATGCGCAAAAAATCTGTCGAGCTGAAAATCGCATCCGTTCAGCGCAACAAGCGGCGCTTAACAGTAAGCGTGGAAGTGACGAACGTGGGCGCGGGACACAAAATCCCGACCGGACTGCCGACCAAGAAATTCATCCTGAAAGTGTCCGTGCAGCCTGAAGGGGGGGATTTCCCGCAGATAAAGCAACGCATCTACGAAAAAGTCCTGGCAGGCGCAGACGGCAAAAAGATTGAAAAAAACCACGAGATACTCATGGATGAGGCCGAAAGGGTGATAAGCGACAACCGGATCGGCCCGATGGAAAAAAAGATAGAGGAATTTGTATTCTTCGTGCCGGAAAACAAGCCGATAAACGTAACCGCCGCGGTCTACTACTCGTTTTCACAGGAAATGATCCAGGAAGCGCCTATACACTCCAAAATGCATGAAGTTCGAATCACGGTCGGTAAATAACATGCCTGGCCATAAATCAGAAAAATCGGGGGGGAAAAGCAGGCGCGCCTTCCTCGAGCGTTTTATGGGGTTCGTTATCTTCGTCCTCTTCGCCGGTTCGGTAAACATCGTCGTGCGGTACCTGATACCGCCGGCAAAGGCCAAAAAAGCCAAAAAACTTACGATAGAGGTGGCACAGATTCAGCCGGGGTCGAGCCTCGTTGTCGAATACAGGGGAGAGCCGGTCGTCCTTATCAATCATCCAGAGGGTATAAGGGCGCTTTCCGCCGTGTGCACGCACCTCGGGTGCATTGTTAAATGGAACCCGGACGAGAACGCGCTGGTGTGCCCGTGCCACGGGGGAAGGTTCGACGCTAACGGAAGGGTCATCAGCGGGCCGCCGCCCGAACCCCTACAGAAGATTGAATTCGAAGTGGACGACGACCAGATAATTCTGGCTTAAAGGGAATATGATAAATGGATAGGTTTAAAAAGCTTATTGAAACCGGTATCGACTGGATAGATTACAGGACCGGCGCCAGGGAACTGGTAAAGGATCAGCTTACCGAATACCGCATTCCGCCCAAACTCAACAAGTGGTACTCACTTGGCGGGTTGTGCCTCTTCGCCTTCAAGTTGCAGGTGATAACGGGAATACTCCTTTTGATCTACTACGTGCCTTCGGCCGAAGAGGCCTTCGAGAGCGTCGAACGCATCATGCTGGAGATACCTTACGGCTGGCTGATACGAAGCGCGCACGCGGTGGGGTCGCACATGATGATAATAGTGGTGCTAATCCACACGCTGAGCATAGTTTTCATGGGATCGTACAAAAAACCGCGCGAGCTGACTTGGCTGATAGGCTGCGGCCTCCTCTTTATGACGCTGGGGGTTTCCTTTACCGGGTACCTGCTTCCGTGGAGCCAGCTTTCGTACTGGGCCACCACAGTCGCGGCGAAGGTGCCAGAAAATATCCCGGTAGTCGGCATATTCACCGCCAACCTGATGCGGGGCGGCGAGAAGGTCAACCCCGATACGCTAAACAGGTTTTTCGCGCTGCACGTGATTGTTATTCCCGCAACGATTGCGGGGTTCGTCGGAATCCACCTCTACCTCGTCCGCGTCCTGGGCATATCCGACCCGGAAAACCGAAAGCCGGCGGATGATGAACAGGGAAAGGGATGATGGGCATTTACAAGAAAAAGAAATACGCGCAAGGAAAAAGGTTTTTCCCCGACTTCGTGATGGAAGACGTGATGGCGGTTTTCATATACCTCACGGTCTTTTGCATCCTCGTTTTCTTCTTCCCGGAAATTATCGTAGCCACGGAAGAAGCGCCTGCGGACCCCTTCAGCACGCCCGAGCACATAAAACCGGAATGGTACTTCCTTGCCGCTTACCAGTCGCTTAAGGTCATACCCTCCGAACTGGGCGCGATAATCCTGCAGAATATCGCCGTCATCGCCTTTGTCATGCTCCCCTTCCTCGACAGGTCCAAGGAAACCAATATCTCGAAACGCCCGGTATTCCTCTTCATAGTGATATTTTCTTGCGCGCTGTTGGTCGCCTTTACCATATGGGGCAAGTACTCTTAAAGAAAATGGGTAAGGCAAAAAACGCATTTGCATTAATCGCGGCCCTCGCGGCCCTTTTGCTGCCGGCAGACGATTCGCATGCGGTTTTTGAAAAACCTCCCGAGCCCTCGTGCATCAAGTGCCACCGCGACAGTGAAGAAGAAAAGTTCCGCGCCCCCGTCGCGCTTTGGGCCGAGAGCGTGCACGCGGAAGCGGGAAATACTTGCGACGGGTGCCACGGAGGCAACCCGAACATAGAGGACGAAGAGGCTATGTCGGAGGAGAACGGCTATTTGGGAGTCCCGGAAGAAGACCAGATAGTCGGCTTTTGCGGCAAATGCCACCAGGAACTTTCAAAAAACTTCATGAGGAGCCAGCACGGCGAACTTGAAGTTAGGAACTGCGTCCATTGCCACGGCTCGCACGCCATCAAGAGGATCAGCCTTGAAATAATCAGCGAGGATAACTGCACCGAATGCCACGAATACGACAACCCGAAACACCTGAAAGAAATCCTGCAAAACCTGCACGATAAGTTCAATGATTCAAAGGAAAAGGTGAAGTCCATTACAGGCCTGCCGACGAACACCATTGGCAAGGAATTCGATAAGAACTTGAAGAAGCTCAGGCAGGTGCGGATGATCATCCATACGTTCGACCTCGAATTCATAGAAAAGGAAGCGGCGGACATCGAAGAAACCCTCGACGAAACGGCCGCCGAAGTAGGCAGGCTCCTAGACATTACCGCCGAAAGGAGAATAATAGGCTACGTAACCGTTTCGATCTTCATTTTGCTGGCTCTCACCGCCTTTTTTTACAACAGGCAGTTGCATCACTCTGAAGAGTAAACCCTGAAATCCGGTCCCATCGCCTTCAATCCACCGCCCTGCTCCACGCGTGGACTCATGGCAAAAGGTAACCGGGGAGGCGGCTGATTTTTAGTCGTTGCCTCATAATCATGGTAACCGAGACCTATTAAAGATTTTCTTCAGCTTTTTCTCAATATCTTTTTTTAAAGAGAAAGGATTCAAGGCGGAGTGAATACTGCAAAGCCTTTCTTTTGCCTGGCCTGTGAGGTGCGGGGAATCCAGAAGCCTTTGGTAAGGCGTATCCGGCTTGTCGTATGTTTTCACGTACTTTGAATTGATCTTCAGCTTCTCCTTGAGTTTCCTCGTGGGGCAAAAGTGATTTTGAAAGAGCGACCAGACTTTGTAGAGATCGTTGATAAGAGGCACGAGTTCAGCCTTATCGAACCTGTCGTAACCGAGGAGCTGTCTTACGTGCGTCCAGTTTTTCTGTTCGACGTGGGCGTTGTCGTTTTTCTTGTACGGCCTTGAGCGGTAAAAGTTAATCGGGGTCTTGCGGTCGGCAAAATAGCGTAAAAAATGATAGTTCATAAACTCGCTTCCGTTATCCGACCAGAACGCGGATATGGCAAACGGCAGGTTTTGTTCTGCGTCTTTTGTCTGTTCGACGAAGCCCGTAGCGCCCTTGCCCCAAACGGCCCTGTTCTCCGTCCATGTAGAGCAAATGTCGGTATAGGTTATTGACCATACGAACTCTCCTTCCATCGAGTTCCCGCAATGCGCCACGCTGTCGGCTTCTATGAAACCCGGCTTTTGTATGCTGGCCTTGTCGGGTCTTATCTTGATTACGTTCCTGAGTAGCTTGCCGGGCTTTGTCGTGCATTTCCCTTTGGTTTTATACTTAAACCTTGCCGGCTTTAAAAGGCGGTCTATAGTGGCAGGACTCAACTGTAGAAGTTTTTTCTTTATATGTTCGGGCAAACCGCCGTATTCCAGTTCGTAGTACGGTAGCCAAAGTTCTATAACCTTTACCAGCCTTTTGGAACACATCTGGTCCGACAAAAGCCAAAAACGCTTTAAATGGACTATGACATCGGCGCCGTAGATCGGCTTGGGGCCGGGCCGGCGCTTGGCGGGCTTTGAGCGGCGGTTTAATCTCCTTATCGCGTATTTCCGGTTGTATCCGCATACTTGGCAAAACTCGTTGAGAATCACGGACTTCTCCTCCCTGCTTGCCTTGCGGTACCTCTCGCGGATCGCTTTTAGGTAGTCGCGTTTTGATTTTGATCCCATATCTCAAGTACCTCCTTCGGTTACTTTTAATATGAGTCAACGAATGCTTTTCAAAGCCCCCTTCGGTTACATTTAATATGAGTCAATTCGACCGTGGAGGAGGCATAGCCGTATCTCATGAATTCCTATATAATATTCGTACAACCAGAAAAAGTTTTGCTTAAAGGGAAACTTAAAACGAGGATGCGGCTGAAACAAAGCGTACGAACCATTTTATAAGCGAGGTGTTTTATGGGTAAGGACACTGTTACCTTCATCAACAATGCTACCGGCCAGAAAGAAGAATTTCCGATCCTTAGAGGAACGCACGGACCGCCCGTCGTCGACATCAGGCAGCTTTATCCAAAGATGGGTTTGTTCACGTTCGATCCGGGATTTAAGGCGACCGCAAGCTGTGAAAGCTCGATAACGTTCATCGACGGCGAGAAAGGGATACTCCTTTTCCGAGGATACCCGATAGACCAGCTTGCCGAACACAGCAGCTTCCTGGAAGTCTGCTATCTCATATATTATGGGGAACTGCCCGATAATGAAAAGCACGATGAATTCCAAAACATGATAACGCGCCACTCGATGGTGCATGAAGGGCTTAACAGGTTCCTCAGCGGTTTCCGGCGCGACGCGCACCCGATGGCGATTATGGTGGGGATGGTCGGCGCTCTTTCAGCCTTCTACCACGATTCGCTCGACATCAACGATCCGCGCCACCAGGAAATTTCCGCGCACCGCCTCGTGGCCAAGATGCCGACAATAGCGGCGATGTCTTACAAGTACTCCAAAGGCCAGCCGATCATTTACCCGAAAAACTCGCTGGGCTACGTCGAAAACTTCCTGCGTATGATGTTCGCCGTGCCTGCGGAGGATTACGAAGTCGATCCGCTCCACGCAAAGGCGCTGGACCTGATCCTTATCCTCCACGCGGAGCACGAGCAGAACGCCTCCACGTCCACCGTGCGCCTTGCGGGCTCGTCGGAAGCTAATCCCTTCGCGGCGATTTCCGCCGGTATAGGCGCGCTGTGGGGACCCGCCCACGGAGGCGCTAACGAGGCCGTAATAAGGATGCTGGAGAATATCGAAGACCCGAAAAACATCCCCCAATTTATCGACCGCGCTAAGGACAAAAACGACCCGTTCCGCCTGATGGGTTTTGGCCACAGGGTCTATAAAAACTACGACCCGCGCGCAACGCTGATAAGGAAAATGGCCCACAAGCTTTTGGACAAATCGGACGGCACCGACAAGATGTTCGACATCGCCCTCAAGCTAGAAGAGATCGCGCTAAAGGACGAGTACTTTATAGAACGCAAGCTCTATCCGAACGTGGATTTCTACTCCGGTCTCATTTACAAGGCTATCAACATCCCCGTCAATATGTTCACGGTTATCTTTACCATCGCAAGGACAATCGGATGGATTTCGCAGTGGAGGGAGATGATCACCGACAAGGGGCGCGTTATCGGCAGGCCGAGGCAGAATTATATCGGCGCCGCAAAGCGCGACTATGTGCCGCTGGAAAAACGCTAGGTCGGATAGGCGGATTCAAGCGGACAAGGGAAACGGGCTCGGCATAACATACCGCGCTTGCGGCACAACATATTTTTCGATATATTGTATCGATGGAAGATGAAAAAGTAA
>JAZFVB010000187.1:0-2247 GCA_036447515.1 Nitrospinota bacterium | reverse complement strand
ATGGAAACGCTTCCTTACATCCTGCGCGCGATGCTTTTATATCGAAAACTTACCGGAAGCGGGGAATACGAAAAAGACAGGCAAAAACTTTTCGGATATATGGTGTCGCATCTCGGCAAATCGGAACACGGCAGGGGCGTCGGGCATCAGTTCGACTGGTACACTACCGGACTAATACCGGCATACACGCCGTGCGTCACGTTAACGTCGTACCTTGTCGATTTTATTATTGAAGCCCGTAAAGAAAGCGCCATGCCGGAAAGTGAAAAAAGCGTTTTGCGCGATATCGGCGGATTCGTGTTCAACGACCTCAACCGGCAGGAGCATTCCGGCGGAGCGGCGACGATAAGCTACACCCCCCTGGATAAAAGGCGCGTCATCAACGCAAACTCCTACGCCGCCAGGATAATGTACCGGCTGGGCAAATTTTTCAAAAAAGAAGATTACACGGTCCTTTCAAAAAAACTTCTGGACTACGTCCTGAAAGAGCAAAACGAAGACGGAAGCTGGTTCTATTTCGAAAAAGGTTCGGTGGCGGAAAAAGAAAATTTCATCGACTCTTTCCATTCGGCCTTCATACTCGAAAACCTCTTCGAGTGGGCGACTGTAGAAAAGGACGAAGGGGCCTCCACAGCCCTCGAAAAAGGGAAAGATTATTTTTTGAGGTCATTTGTAAATTCGGACGGGAGCGTAAACCATTTTTCCAAAAGCCACCTCCCCATAAAGATAAAGGCCGACATCCGAAGCATGGCGCAAAGCATAAACTGCTTGGCGTTGCTTTCGCAAAAGGACCCCGGCCTCCTTGAAACGGCCCAAAAGATTTACAAAAAAACAATCGAAACGATGTACGACGGCGGCGGGTCTTTTTATTTCCGAAAATATTCGTTTTACTTTTCAAAGATGAATTATATCCGTTGGGGCGCGGCGCCGATGCTGAACGCTTTGTGCACCCTTGCCCTTGCCGAAAAAGATCGCAAAGAGGGATCGTGATGCGCGAAATAAAACTTTTCGGATGCCCGATAAACGCGGTAAAGATGGAAGAAGCCCTGCGTATTATCGAAGGGTATATAGATGGCGGTACGCCGAGGCAGGCCGTATTCCTTAATGCCGGAAAGTTAGTGGAGATGGACACGAACGCGGAACTTGCCGACAGCGTAAAAAAGGCCGACTTGCGGCTGGCGGACGGGCAGGCCGTCGTGTGGGCAAGCAGATTTTTGGGCAGGCCGCTGCCCGAACGGGTGGCCGGCGTCGATCTTATGCAAAAACTCATGGAAGAAGGCGCCAAAAAGGGACGCCGGTTTTTCTTTCTTGGCGCAAGGCAGGAGGTGTTGGAAAAGGCCGTCGAAAAATCCCGCAAGAGGTTTAAGGATATCGCCATTTCCGGTTCCCGCAACGGCTATTTCAGCCGCGAAGAGGAAGGGAGCGTCGTCGATGAAATCCGGCGCGCATCGCCCGACATCCTTTTTGTCGGAATCTCGTCGCCCAAAAAGGAGGAGTTTGTCGAGCGCAATCTTATGTCTATGAACGTGCCTTTCACAATGGGAGTGGGCGGCAGTTTCGACATAGTTGCGGGGAAAAGATCGCGCGCGCCCGCCGTCGTCCAGCGTGTCGGGATGGAGTGGCTTTACAGGCTTTTGCAGGAGCCTTCACGGATGTGGAGGCGCTACCTTGTGGGAAATCCCATTTTCATCTGGAAAGTCGCCAAATGCCGGCTTGGAATCTGCAAGTGCTGCCGGTAAAAAATGGGTGGCGCCCTGATTGGCCGGATGACATAATCACGTCGCCGCCACGGCCCGCTTAAAAAAGTCCGATGTGCGCTGGGGGCTGTGGTATATTAATTTGCCAATGCTGGGAAAATAGCTATTTTCAGATGAAACGTGAGCCATGACTCATTTGAAAATACAGATGGAGCCAAACGCATTGATAGTTACAGGTTGCGCCCATAGCTCAGTTGGATAGAGCGCCAGATTGCGGTTCTGGAGGCCAGAGGTTCGAATCCCCTTGGGCGCGCCACCTACTTTAGAAGTGTGCAACATAGGCGGCGGAGCCGTGCAATAAAGAGACTCGCGTTTACCGACGGATTGCCATTGCTGGTAGTCGCTAATAGCGTGGAGAGGTGACCGAGCGGTTGAAGGTGCACGACTGGAAATCGTGTGTGCGGTTCGCCGTACCGCGGGTTCGAATCCCGCCCTCTCCGCTTAGATTCAAGCCCGTCAGGGCACTTGCGCCCTAAATAGCGCCCTAAAC
>JAZFVB010000186.1:0-4164 GCA_036447515.1 Nitrospinota bacterium | reverse complement strand
GAAAACTTGTATCCACGGCGATATTCGAACTTGTCGACCGCCTTCATGAGGCCGATGTTGCCTTCTTGAATGAGGTCGAGGAACTGCAGACCGCGGTTGGTGTACTTTTTGGCTATGGAGACGACCAGCCTTAGGTTGGCTTCGGCCAGCTCCCGTTTTGCCTTACGGTCGTCCAGCAGCCCTATGTCTATCCTTCTTTTGATTCCGACCAGCGTCACGCTGTCCACGCTCAATTCCTTTTCAATAGCCTTAAGCTGCTTCTTATAGGCAGTCTGCTTTTCTTTAAGGGACTTCCTTGTGGCCGCCGTGATACTTTTTGCGCTTTTCCTGGCGCCGGTTCCGACTCTTGCCTCAATTTTGTCAATCTCGTGGGTCAGCTCGATGCACTTCTTGTTGAACATGCTTATAACGCCGATAACCGAGTTAAGCTGATTCTGGTTCAGGTTAAGGTCGATTATATGCTTTCTTAAGGTTACAAATGCTTTGTCGCATTTCTTTACCGCTTTTCCCCTTTCGGCGATTTTGAGTTTTTTCAGTTTGGACTTCCTGAGGGCCACGCGCCATTTTTTCGAGGCGTCGTTTATTTTTCTTACGACCTTGGTAACGCGCTTTGTTTCCGAGATTATTTTACTGGTGGGGCTTTCCTCCACGTCGCCCCAGTTCACCAACGACTGGATGGAGACGTTGCCGGCCTTCAGGCTTTCATGGCGGCGCATGATCTCATCCACCATGATGGTGCAGGCTACCAGCGCGTCCATTACGTCGTTCTGTGCTTGCTCGATACGCTTTGCAATCGTCACTTCGCCTTCGCGGGTAAGGAGCGATATGCTGCCCATGGCCTTGAGGTACATCCTGACGGGATCTTCCGAAGAAACCGATACGGTTCCCGCCCCCTTTGCGGAAACTTTTTTTGCCGCGCTTTTTGCCTTCTTGGCGGTTTTTTTCACCGTTCCGTCAACGAGCTTTATTTTAAGTTCGTCCAGATACTGAAGCACTTCTTCGCGCTGCCTTGCGGAAAAGAGTTTCTGCGGCAAAAGGGCGTCGAATTCCTTTTTAGTTACTGACTTGGTTTTATCGCCCGCTTCTATGAGTTGCTGAACCTCGGGCCTTTTACGGAATTTTTTTAATACCATGGTAATTCCCGACTCCTAAAAAAGTGACACTTTGTACAAATGGAAATAACACTTAAGTATGGCATATTAATGCAGTTCTCGGAAGTCCTTTTCTTGGGACAAAAATTCGTCCCGTTGATTTTTCCCGGCGGCCGTTTTCATCTTTTCAATCATTTCCTTCCTACCGCGCATCTTTACGTGCGCGATGAAATCGTTCAATATCTGACCGGAGTTCTCTTCTTCATAGATGCCTTTTTCAAGCGAGAGTTCCCGCATTACGCGCTTTAAATCGTCCTCCGGAGCGAGTTCTATGAATTCATGCGCCGTTTTCACCCCCGAGGAAAGTTGCAAAGCCAAGTGTTCGAAAATCCGCCTGAAAGCAGGGTCCACGAAATCCACGGCATTGAGTTCTTCCAGTTTGTCCTTGATGAGATCGGGATGGTCCAGCATTATCCTAATAACCCATTTTTCGAGGGGCGAAGCCGTGGCGTGGCCTGGAACCGTTCCCTTGCTTCCTTGCCGGGGACCTGACCGCGCGAGGCGCAAACTTTCTTCGATCTTTGCGGCCGGTATACGCACCCTTTGCGAAAGGGATTCAACGTAACTGGCCCTCTCAATAGGATCATTAATCCCGGCCAAATCTGAAATAAGCGACTTGACGGCGTCGGCCCTGCCCTCGGCGGTAGATACGTCGTGCTGCCGGCAGGCAAGGTCTATTCGATAGGCCATGTACGGTTTGGCCTCTTCCAGCTTTTCCAAAAACGCCTGCAACCCCCTTTTTTTCACAAAGGTATCGGGGTCTTCCCCGGAAGAAAGCACAACGACGCCAGGGCGCACCGATTGCTCCATCGCCACTTGGGTTGCGCGAAGGGCGGCCTTCCGTCCGGCGTCGTCCCCGTCGAAAAGCATCACGAAATTCGTTGTAAACCGCCTTAATGTACGGCACTGGCTGGAGGTAAAAGCCGTTCCGCTTACGGCCACAACGTTGTCTATGCCCGCGAGGTGGAGGGCGATCATGTCCATGTACCCTTCGACCACTATCGCCCGTTCCTTTTCGCGAATGGCGCCCTGCGCCCAGTTAAGGCCGTACAAAAGACGCCCCTTGTGGTAGATGGGCGTCTCGGGCGAATTGATGTACTTTGCGGCCTTTATGTTCTCTTCCAGGATCCTGCCGGCAAAGGCCACGGGCCTGTTGCGCTCGTCGAATATCGGAAAGATCAACCGGCCGCGTAGACGGTCGAAATAATTTCCACTCGATCCTTTTTTAATGATGCCCGCCTTTTCGATCTCGGCGGCCGAAAACTTCTTTGACACAAGGTGTTTCATGCACGACTCGTATTTATCGGGCGCAAGGCCCAGCGAAAACCTTTCCACGGCCTCATCGTCCAGCCCCCTCTTTTTAAGGTAGCGTTTGGCGGAGGAGCCTTCTCCCGCCTCCCTTAACTGTTTAATGTAAAATATCGCCGCTTCGCCGTTGACGGCGTACAGGCGCGCGTAGTCGTCCGAATCCCTTTTTTTATTGGGCAGTGTTATGCCCGCGCGGTTGGCAAGGTTTTCCATGGCGTCGATGAAGGGGAGGTTTTCGTATTTCATCACGAAGGTCAATACGTTGCCCCCCTCGCCGCACCCGAAACAGTGGAATATCTGCTTGCTCTGGCTAACGCTGAATGAGGGCGTTTTCTCGGTATGGAAAGGGCAAAGCGCCATGTGGTTTGCGCCGCTTTTTTTCAAGGGGAGGTACGAGGATATGACCTCGACAATATCGACCGCTTCCCTTACGCGGTCTATAACGTCTCGCGGATAAAGGCCTGCCAAATTCGCTCCTTTAGCCCTGCAAAAGTTCCCTTACGATAGCATTGACCCTTTTCCCGTCTGCGCTCTTTCCAATCAGGGCCATTGCCGCTTTCATCACTTTTCCCATTTCCTTGATTTCCGGCGATCCGAGTTCGCCGATAACGCCTTTGATCTTTTCGCGCAAATTCTCGTCCGAAAGCTGGGCGGGAAGATATTTTAGCAAAAGTTCTATTTCGTTCGTTTCGCTTTCAGCCAGTTCCGGCCTTCCGCCCTTTGCATAGATCTCTGCCGCCTCGCGCCGTTTTTTCACATAGCTCGAAATTACTCCGATCACACTGTCGTCGTCCAGTTCACCGCGCTTTTCAATTTCGAGATTCTTTATTTCGGATTTCACCATTCGCAAGACTCCCAAGGCGAACTTCTCCCTGGACTTCAGAGCGGACTTCGCGTCCTCTTCTATCCGTGATTTAAGCGACAATCCTAACCTAATAAATTAATAACGGTTGGTGTGTCTTTTTTTTCTGGCCGCAATTATCTTCTTTTTCCTGCGAACGGACGGCTTTTCATAGTGCTCTCTTTTGCGTATTTCAGAAAGCACGCCAATTTTTTCGCACTGCTTCTTAAATCGCTTTAAAGCAATATCAAACGGCTCTTTTTCCCGTACTTTTATACCGGGCAAACGGCTTCACCCCTTCCTTTAATTTATACAAAAAATTTATTTTTTGCTGACCTATGAGCATAGTCTATCTCAAAATCAAGAGCAAGATAATATCATTTTTTGCAATTTAAGGTCAACCGAAAAATTCGCAGTGTATAGCCGGGGAAATGAAGTTGTACGGTCCCGAATTGACAATAGATTCTTAATGAAGGCATCAATAAATTGCATACCTAATGAACAAGAGGATTATTACCGGCAGCGCTCTTATCATCGGAAAGCAACGGGAAGCCGTTATTTAGTTGAATAAAGGAAGGTTTTTTAGTACTTTGTTAGTAAGGGTTAGTAAATGTTCATATCTTAACTTGAGGATGTGCGCCATGAAAAAGCATCTTTCATTTGCCATTTTTCTTGCCTTAATCATGCTGACAGCCTGCGGCGGCGGAGGCGGCGGCGGCGGCGGCGGCACGGACACCACCGCACCGGATCCGCCGACTATATCGACCTCTTCCTTAACTACAAGCGATTCTACGCCAACGATAACCGGCACGGCGGAAGCAGGCAGTACGGTAACTCTTTACGACGGCACTACTTCAATAGGCA
>JAZFVB010000185.1:0-6190 GCA_036447515.1 Nitrospinota bacterium | reverse complement strand
GCCCGGCCCCACCGACACCGGCTTTACGTTGAATACCGAACGCGCCATCTGGCAGTACGGCAAAAGGATCGGCGGCACGACGCAGGCAATAATCACGTCCGTTATGTCCTCTTTCCCCAGGCCGCACTCGCTCAAAAGGCCTCTGACCTTCAACGATACCTCGTCGGCGGTGTCGTTCGAGTTCGTGGTAAAGCGGAACTTCTCCGCCATGTCGCCGTTTTTAAAGACACCGATGACGGTGTGTGTATTGCCGATATCGACAGCCAAAAGCACTTTGCCAAACTCCTATTGAAAAATGTCGCCGCTTGTAACGCGCCTTAAACCTTCGCCCGTATCGATCAAAAGCGCCCCGTCTTCGCCGATTTCCTTTGCCGTTCCCTTTATCGTCCGGCCGTTAGGAAAAGCAACCGTAAGATCGTTGCCCAATGTGCAGTTGATATCATTCCATAGGGGAAGCGCGGCCTTGAAACCCGATTCCCTGAAAAGGTCCATCATTATCTCCATCCCGTTTATAATGGCGATTGCCGTCATCTCGATGTCGATGTCGATGTCGATGTCGATGCCGGAACCGACGCCTAGTTGCCGCAGGCTTACGGCGGTATCGGCTATCTCTTCGTGGAAGCTTTCCCCAAAAACGTTTACGCCTATTCCCAATAGTACCATCCGGGGCTCTTTCCCTTTAAGTTCCGTCAGTATGCCACCCAGCTTTTTGCCGTTTGCGATTATATCGTTGGGATATTTAACGTAAATGGGCGCATCGCAAAGTTTCCTAAGGGCGTTTGCTACGGCGACGCCGGCGGCAAGGGTAACGCTTATAAGCTCGCCGGGCGCGAAACCGGAAAACCGGACGCAAACAGTCATGCACAGCCCGCCATCGGAATGCCAGCGCCTTTCCATCCTGCCGCGCCCCGCCGTTTGCCTGTCGGCAATGATAACGGCTCCGTGTTCCAGTTTCCCCTCCTCGAACAGTTTTTTTGCATAGTCGTTTGTAGATGTGGTTTCATTAATATGGGAAAAAAATTTACCCAGCCACTGCGTCTTTAGTCCCGCCAGAATCTTTTCGCCGTCCAACTTATTTCCTCAACAACATTTTCACGAAGGCTATTATGCCGATTGCCTCCCCTAGAACAAAAAATCCCCACCTGTAAGGCGGCGGGTTTTCGCCCGCTTCCAGGATTTTATAATCCGCCATGAACGTATAAAGGATTATAAGCGCCCCGAACGCCACCCATGCAACATCCACTTTCTTTAGCTTAAAGAGATGCCCTCTTTCGTCCAGATGAACTATAACAACCGCGCTTATGCAAAGCGACAGCGCCACGATTACCGGCGCGAGAACGGGCCCCCACCACGCTACCGGCAAAAGGAAGAGGATGTCGGCCGTCAGAAGGCCTTCCGGCCAGTTTAGAAAAACCTTAAGCCACACATAATAAAAAATATCCCACAGCCCGAAGGCGTACATGAAAAAAGCGAACTTCTGCCATGCGCCGCGCCCAGCCAACGCGCCCGCCGAAAAGAGCATGACAAGCGTTGCCGCCTCGCGCAGCATCTCAATCCATAAAGTGGAATGGGGCAGAACCTTTAGCGGAAACGAAAACCCTTCCGGGTAATAAAGTTGCCTTAAATAGACGACTACCGCCGCCTCTACCAACGCGAAACAGACGGCGAATAGGGACAGCGGAATGAATTTTTTCATAGCCTCCGTTTTCATGCTTCTATTGTAAATCAAAATGTCAATCGCGGCGGCGGCTTACTTTAGGGCGGCGTATTTGGTAGAATTCAAGTCATATGGGCGGATTTTTCAAGTCCTTCTTCGGTGGCGCCGAAGAGAAAGAGGAGGATCATTTCGATCTCGGAATGGCCGGCTGGAAAGGCGGCAACTACGAAGACGCCATAACGCATTTCAACGAAGCGATACAGAAAGACCCCAAAAACGCCGAGACCCACTTC
Source organism: Nitrospinota bacterium (assembly GCA_036447515.1). Lineage (GTDB taxonomy): Bacteria > Nitrospinota_A > UBA7883 > JACRGQ01 > JACRGQ01 > JAZFVB01. The sequence goes on along the minus strand of JAZFVB010000185.1, from coordinate 4,240 downwards.
AACCGCGCAAACGCAAAACTTAAACTCAAACGCTTCGACGACGCCCTGAAGGACTACGACAAAGCCATCCAACTGGACCCGAACAGCGCCAAATCTTACAGTAACAGGGGATACATCATGGAAACTCTGGGAAGGCCGGCAGAGGCGGTTACCGATTATTCGGAGGCCATCCGCATCAAACCGAACTTTTCCGTAACGTACCTCAACAGGGGAAAAGTCAGGTTCAAGCTGGATCATATCGAAGAGGCGCTGGCGGATTTCGACAAGGCCTTGAGCCTCAACCCGAAGTACTCGCGCGCCTACTACTACCGTGGAAGGATTAAAAGCGAAATGGGAAAAAGGGACGAGGCGATTAAAGACTACGGCGAGGCGGTACGCCACGACCCTAAAAACGCAAGAGCCTACTTTTTCCGCGGGGCCGAAAAAGTTTCCAAGGGCTGGATGAAAGACGCGATAGCCGACCTGGACGCCGCCATAAGGCTGGAACCGAAATACCCACAGGCGTTTTTCAAACGTGCGGGCGCAAAAAACAAACTGGGGCACAAAAAAGAGGCGCTAAAAGACCTGGACGAAGCGATTCGCATGGACAAGAAAAACACCGGAGCATACTACGCGCGCGCAAATATAAGGTTCGCGCAAAAAAAGTATAAGGATGCAAAAAAGGATTTCTCCAAAGCCATAAGGCTGGACCCTAACTTCGCGTGGGCGTATTACGGCAGAAGCGCCGCGAAGATGGCCGAAGGAAACAGGGGGGGAGGAATCAGGGACCTGGAGATATTCGTCCAACTGACGGAAGGCTCGTACCAGCAATCCGGCAAGGTTCGTGAAGAGGCGATGCAGTACCTTGAATCCCTTAAAAAGCCCGCTTCGGCCGCCGGACGAGCCGCAGTTCCGCTTCCCGGCACGGAGGGTATCCCAATCGAAGCCGCGGCAATCGCAGAGGCAAAGGAGCCCGGTATAAAGGAAGTGAAATTCGAGGCGATACTTTTTATCGACATTTGCGATTCGACGGCGATCATAGATTCCTACGGAAGCAATCACTTCCAGAAAATACTCAAGGCGGTGGACGGGCCGCTGAATGGGTACCTGAAAAAATACGAGTGCCTCTACCAAAAAAGCACCGGAGACGGTTACATGCTATGTTTCGACAAGTGCATTAACGCCCTTAACCTTTCCATTCTCCTTTTGCAGGCGATGGACAGTTACAACCGCGGCACGTCGGACAATCTGAAATGCGACATGAGAATAGGCATAGACTGCGGCCAGGTGAACATACGGGAAGACAACTCGGACAGGGTGGGGGACGCGGCCAATGTCGCCAAGAGGATTGAAGGCCTTTCGAAAAGCTCTTTCGTGGAACTTGCCAAAGAGACGACAAACGACTTCACCGAGCGCAACAGGGTTTTCATATCCGCAAAAGTGCTTACCATGATCGGCGAACGGGACGAATTTAAGGAAAAGACTGTCGGTTGGGCGGAACTGAAAGGGAAAATCGGCGTAAGGTACAGGATTCATGAAATACTCTGGCGCGAATCAACCCCCATTACGCCCGGCGCCGCCTCGGGGAGCATCGCCTTTAAAGTCTGAGAAAAAAATTTGGGATTTCAGTTCCCTATAAATAATCACTGTGCTATTCTTGGGCGGGTTTTTTAAGAATCACTTTGGATATATAATCGAAGGCAATTTTATGGAACTGAATATCCTGTCAAAGATGCTCTTCCAAGCTATAGGAGGACTTGGCATATTCCTTCTGGGGATGCGCTACCTTTCCGACGGCATTCAGGCGACCGCCGGCTCCCAGTTGCGCGGTCTTATAAGCGCCGTTACAAACAACCGTTTCGTGGCTATTGGGGTAGGGGTGGTTTTCACATGTCTTGTCCAGTCCAGTTCGATAACCACCGTAATGGTCGTCGGCCTTGTGAACAGCGGCGTCATGACGCTTATTCAGGCAATCGGCGTGATAATGGGCGCAAACATCGGAACGACTATCACCGGGTGGATACTGGTCCTTAATATAGGCAAATACGGGCTGCCGATATTGGGCGCCGCGTCCTTCTTCTACCTTTTTTCGAAAAACGAACGGCTGAAGTTCACCGCAATGATCATAATGGGCATAGGGATGGTATTTTTCGGCCTCGAACTGATGAAAAACGGTTTCAAGCCGATGCGCTCGATGCCGGAATTCGTTGAATGGTTTTCGCTCTTTAAAGCTACGTCCTATTTCGGCGTTTTAAAAGCGGCGGCCTTGGGATGCATGTTAACTTTCATAGTCCAGTCGTCCTCGGCTACTTTGGCAATAACGATGGGGCTTGCCGCAACGGGCGTAATAGACTTTATGACCGCCGCCGCCCTCGTGCTGGGCGAAAACATCGGCACCACCATCACTGCATTTCTGGCCTCGCTGGGAGCCACTACGAACGCAAAGCGCTCCGCGTACGCCCACATAATTTTCAACGTCCTTGGGGTAATGTGGATTACCGCCCTCTTCCCCTTTTACATATCTATAGTTAAAGGTTTTTTAGGCGTGGACCCAGGAATGATGCTTATAAAAGACGGAAATGAAACATACCCCTACATCATCTTGGGCATCGCCGCCGTGCACACGGGATTTAACGTTACGAACACGATAATTTTTATTCCGTTCATCCGTCATATGGAAAAGCTTCTCCTGAGCATAGTGCCCGAAAAAGCCGTAAGGGAAAAGCCGAAACTTACCCAACTTGACGACGTCCTTATCGAAACTCCGATGGTGGCTATTGAAAGGAGCCATGTGGAAATTCTCAAGATGGGCGAAATAGTAAACAGGATGATGGGCCAGCTCAAGGAAGCTATCGGCGGCGAAACGATAAACAACAAGTTCGTCAACAAACTTTTCCACAGGGAAGAAGTCCTTGATAAAATCCAGAACGAAATATCTATATTCCTTACCGGCCTGCTGGCTTCGGGACTGCCGCACGATGTCACGGAAGAGGGCAAACAGCAGCTCCACATGGCCGACGAGTATGAATCGATCAGCGATTACGTTGTTAAGATATTAAAACTGCACTTACGGCTGAGAGATGCCGGCCTCACACTCCCGGTCGAGGACATGAACGATATCTTCGATCTGCATGAAAGTGTCACATCGTACGTGCAACTTGTAACCAGCGGGTGCGAGAACAGGTCGAAGGAAATACTCTTCAAGGCTAACCCGCAGTCGGATGCAATCACGCACAAAGTGCGCAAAATCCGTACACAGCACATAGACAGGCTTTCCGCTGAACGCAAGGACCCGCTGATAACGATGATATTTACCGACATGCTAAACGACTACCGGCGCGTTAAGGATCACGCGCTAAACATCGCCGAAGCGGTAGCCGGAGAGAAATAATAGATAAATAAGGTCGGGCCGGGTCTTTCACCGGCAGTCTTAATAAAGGCGTATAAGATGCCAAAGGAAATTACACACTGGACGCTTGCCGAAAAGGCGGTACGGCTTGCGGACGACCGTTCCATCAAGGAGGTAGTCTCGAACAACAGGTTCCTTTACCTTCTAGGGGCGGTTTCGCCGGATACGCCGTATTACCAAACCTCCCCGGTTACAACAGACCTGTACGAGGAAGTGGGACGGCGGCTCCACGGAATAAGCGACGGGGGCGCATTCAAGCCGCTTGCCTGCGTTGCCAGAATTTATGAAGAAATTACGCAAGGCGCGCTGGCTTTTCTGCTCGGCGTTATTTCGCACCTCGTTGTTGACGGCGAATACCATCCGTTTATCTACCACTTCAGCGGAAACACTCACAACGCAAACAGGAATGAAATGCTAAGGGCCAGTTACCGCCACAGGCTGTTGGAAACCTATCTCGATTTGCACTATTACGGCGATGTGGAGCCGGCAAACGGCTATTCCGTTTACAGGGCCTACAAGGGCAAGGAGATGGGCGACCGCGAATTTTTCGACCTGCTCGGCGCCCTTTATTTCGACGACCGCGCCGCACACCGGCGGGACACGGTTAACGCCATGCTGGCGCACTGTTTCTGGCACGGGTGTTTTAAAAGAGAATGGTTGAAATACACCGTGGCGCTTGCATCAAAAATTTCCCCTTTCGCGTCAGAGCACTACGCCGCCCTTTTCTATCCCCGCATGAAGCCGTTGCGCTCGCCCTTTTTCAACGGGAAGATTTCATATAAGAACCACGTAACCGGTTCGCGCCACAGGGAAAGCATAAAGGAGATCGAGGAAAAGTGTATTAAGAATATC
>JAZFVB010000184.1:0-9102 GCA_036447515.1 Nitrospinota bacterium | reverse complement strand
CGTCGAAGGATGCCTGATTTCTTAAAGCATATTTTCTTGTTGAGTCATGTTTATTTTAGTATAGTGGTTGAAAATCACCATTGTTTCTACACTTGAAGCTACTTAAAATCGGAGGCGGGGAGAACTATAAAAAATATTGTGCCCATTTAAAAATAATACTTGATCGGTCTTAATTGCGGGTAAACGTTGAATAAAGGTATTTTAAAATCGGATTATTGAGGCGAATATTAGAAAGCCGTATTACAGGTTTTACCTCCTTCAAACCGAGGTCGTCGATAGGACGGGCCTTGGTGGTGTCATGTTTTTTGGGATTGGTCGGATTCGTACTCTTTTTGGTCTTCTTTTTCTATGCCCCGGTTTATTCGCTGGCTATTCCTATAACTCCTGCAGTCCCCGAGCAGCCGATACCTTACTCTCACAAGCTCCATGTGGGTGAACTTGAGATTAATTGCCTTTACTGCCACTCATACGCAAGGCGGTCGGAAATGGCGGGAGTGCCATCCGTATCCAAGTGCATGGGTTGCCATTCTAATTTGTCAATCGAGAGTGCGCCTATATCCAAGTTGACGGAATATTTCGAAGAAGCGAAGCCGATAGGCTGGATGAAAGTTTACGACCTGCCGGATCACGTCTGGTTCAGCCACAAAAGGCACATCACAAGGGATATCGCCTGCAAGAAGTGCCACGGGCCAGTGGATACATTGGAAGTAAACAAACGGCTTGTTAACCACAAGATGGGATTTTGCCTTAACTGCCATCAGGACGAGGAAGCGTCGACTGACTGCCTGACTTGCCACATGTAGAGGGAATAAATGGATAGACGTTCGTTTTTAAAGATAGGCGGAGCGGTGGCCGCCTCGGGTCTTACAGGTTCGTGCGGACAAGTGGCGCAAAAAATTATCCCTTACATTGTGCCGCCTGACGATGGCGTCAACCCCGTTGAAGGATGGTTCTTTTCGACGACATGCCGCATGTGCGAGGCGGGATGCGGAATCATGGTACGCACCGTCGAAGGACGGGCCAAAAAGGTGGAAGGAAACCGATACCATCCCATAAATAAGGGAGGAGTTTGCGCGCGCGGGCAGGCGGCCGTCCAACAGCTTTATCATCCCGAAAGGATTACCGGCCCGTTATTGCGGAAAGGGAAGAAGGGCTCGAACGATTTCAAACCGGTTAAATGGGATGAAGCCCTTGCCATTCTGGCCGAAAAGATGAAAAAGGCGACAGGAAAAGGTTCGTTTGTAATGGCGGCCGATTCAAACGACATAGCATCTTCAATAGCATTCAGGGTGCTTGATAAACTCGGGTCCAAAGATTTCGTGGTACCGAACATCCTTGGAAGTGAAACAAGGCTCGCCGCCTCTTCAATGTTCGCCGAACGGCCCGCGATTCCCTACTACGATATATCGAAGGCCTCCCATGTGCTGTTATTGGGCGCCGATATATTTGAAAGCGGTCTTGCGCCCACGCATTACAGCTGGACATACGGAAAAATGCGGCGCGGTGAACCTTCGCACCGGGGCGTGATGCTATACGCCGGGCCAAGGGTGTCCATGACCGCCGCAACGGCAGACCGCTTCATAGCGGTAAAACCGGGTACTCTGGGAATCTTCGCTCTGGGCATAGCAAATGAAATACTGGAAATTGCCGAAGTGGAAAAGCTCCTTACGGACATTCCGAGCGCCACCATGGCGAGATGGTTTAAGGCCCTGGAAAAGCACACTCCGGCGAGGGTTTCGGAAATTACGGGAGTATTGGAAAGCGATATAAAGGAAATGGCGGAAGGGGTCATTAATCACTTTCCATCCATCGTAGTCCCAGGCGACGATGTTGTCGGCCACACTAACGGCTTGGAGTCGCTCAAGGCAGTCGAATTCCTTAACATGCTGCTTAGCGATATAAGCAGGCATAAAGGAGGCCTGAGACCTTCCAGCCTTCCATACGGCGAACCCGGACTTTACGAGAGGATGAGGGAATATATAGGCGTGCCGGAGCGGGTAAAAGATTTCACGACCATGCAGAGGGTCGTTGAAAAAGCGGCCAAAGGAGAGATGGCCCTGGGAATGATCATGAACACTGATCCGGTTCACTCAATGCCTGCCGCTCTTCAAATCGGAAACGCCCTTTCAAAAGTCGATTTCCTGGCCGTTTTCGGCTGCTTCTTGAATGATACAACGGCATACGCCGATCTGGTTTTACCGGATAGCCATTTCCTCGAATCATGGTCGGTTCAGGTGCTTGACTATCCCCACGGTGTTCCCATACTGAATGCACAGCAGCCGGTGGTAAATCCGCTGTACGACACAATGCAGGCGGGAGACGCAATTCTGAAGGCGGCGGGTATGGCTGGAATAGACATTGGGATTGAAAGCCAGGAATCGGTGATAAAGAAATTGATCGACGAATTCCGCGCTGAATGGAGCGAAGTGCCGCCCACATATAATGATAACCAGGCATGGGAATTCCTCCTTCAACACGGCGGATGGTGGCCGAAAAGCCCCACCGAGGAACTGGAACCAAAACCGTCATCCGACAAACTATGGGCGGCGGCGGACCAGCTTGTAGTAAAAAAACCGGTCTTTGAAGGGGAAGGAGACGATTCATTCCACCTTCATCCCTACTTTACCGTAAACATGGGAGATGGCCGTACCGCCAACATTCCGTGGCTTCTCGAAATGCCTGAACCTATGACCACCTTAAGCTGGGGAGTCTGGGCCGAAATAAACCCTGTTAAAGCCGATAAGCTGGGTATAAAAACAGGCGACGTAATTAAAATCACCTCGCCCCATGGTTCGATAGAGGCGCCGGCGTTCATCTATCCCGGCATAGGCCCGGACGTGTTGGCGGTTCCGTTCGGCTGGGGGCATAAATCGTTCGGCAAGTATTCAAGCGGCCGGGGTTCAAACGCTATGGAGCTGCTTGGAACCCGGTCTGTGAACGGTTCCGGCGCCCCCTCGTGGCGTGGCGTAAAAGTAAAAGTGGAAAAGACGGGAAAGAAAGTCAAAATGGTTCGCGAAGGACATCCTAAAGGAGAATTTGAAGGTGAAGTCTTTCAACTTTAAGCACGACAACAATTACAAATGGGCGATGGTTATAGATCTCGACCGGTGTAACGGCTGCGGCGCGTGCGTAATAGCATGTCAGGCGGAGAACAACGTCGTGGTGGTAGGAGAAAAACTGGCGTTTCAAAAACGCGCCATGTCGTGGCTTAGGATAGAACGCTATTTCGAAGGCGAATGGCCGAATCTCCGCGTGGCATTTTTGCCGATGCCATGCCAGCAGTGCGATGCGGCCCCATGCGAGCCTGTCTGCCCGGTATTTGCCACATATCAGAATCCGGAAGGGCTGAACGCGATGATCTATAACCGCTGCATCGGGACGAGGTTTTGCGGGAATAACTGCCCGTATGGAGTCAGGAAATTCAACTGGTTCGACTATGAAATTGAGAAATCACTTCATGAACAGCTCAACCCGGACGTTTCGGTGCGGGAAAAGGGGGTTATGGAAAAATGCACCTTCTGCATACAGCGTATTCGCAGGGGGAAAGACAGGGCCAAAGATGAAAACAGGAAGGTAAAGGACGGCGACGTGGACCCGGCATGCGGGCAGTCGTGCCCGACACAAGCCATTACGTTTGGGAACATAAACGATCCGCACAGCAAGGTGGCGGAAATGGCGGAGAGCAAAAGGAGGTTCCGGCTCCTTGAAGAGCATGGTACGCACCCGGCGGTGATATACCTTAAAGGAGGGATATAGAGTGGCCGACGATACAGGCGCCGAAGGCAAGCACGACGAATACTATTTAGCCAGTCTGGAAAAGGTGCGCGAATCGGCGATACAGCACAGGATTAATGCCGGCGGGGAAATAGACCTCGCCATGCCGGAAGCATGGCTGAACCAGTATTCGCTTGCCCCGATGTTTTTCACAACCAAGGCTTATTTCATCTTCACCATAGCCTTGTCGATGGTAGTGGCGTGGGGAGCGGCCAACTGGGGATACCAGATTATTATGGGCATGGGAGTAACAGACTTGAGACCTCCCGTTTTCTGGGGGATGTACATATCTACTTTCGTATTCTGGGTAGGCGTGAGCCATTCGGGGACAATAGTATCCAGCCTCCTGAGGCTTACGGAAGCTAACTGGAGAAGGCCTATTCTCAGGGGGGCCGAGGCGATGACGGCGTTTTCACTGATAGTCGCCAGCCTGTTTCCCCTTATTCATGTAGGCCGCATCTGGCGCGTCTATTATATGTTTCCTTTTCCAAACCAGCGCGAACTCTGGCCGAATCTAAGAAGCCCGCTTGCCTGGGATATGATAGCGATAGGGGTTTACCTTACCTCTTCAATGTGCTTTCTCTTTGTGGGACTTTTACCTGATATCGCCCTGGCGCGCGACCTTTGCCCGAAGGGCAACTGGCGCAGGAAATATCTAACCATACTTTCGCTGGGCTGGCGGGGTACGAATCACGGATGGAAAGTTTACGAAAAGACTTCGACTTATTTGGCGATATTCATACTTATGATAGCGCCATCGGTTCACACTATTGTTTCGTGGGATTTTGCCATGAGCATTACGCCCGGCTGGCACACAACGATATTCGGCCCTTATTTCGTGGTGGGCGCCATATATTCCGGCGTTGCGGGCGTCATTACTTTGATGGTAGTCCTGCGCTGGGTGTTCGGCCTTGATGAGATCATACGTTTTATACACCTTAGAAACCTTGCCAAACTCCTTCTTGTGATTGCCATGATGTGGACATACTTCTATTTTACAGAGTTCCTCATGGCCTGGTACGCGAAAAATCCCGTTGAATGGCGGATATGGGAATACCAGTGGGAGCGTTTCCCCCACCTCATGATTATGATGCTTGGAGGAAACTTTGTGGCTATAACGATGCTGGTCTTCGCAAAGGTAAGGACATCGCCCATATTACTCTTTATAGTAACGATAATAATCAACATAGACATGTACATAGAGCGCTACCTGATCGTAGTGCCGGTTCTCAGTCACCGCGATAACGCCTTTACATGGACGGACTATTTACCCTCGTCGGTCGAAATTTCCATAGCTGTAGGCGCATTTGCTTTTTTCCTTTTACTGTATGCCGTTTTCGCCAAGGTACTGCCTATTATTACGGTGGCGGATATAAGGGAAGGTAAAGTGGTAAGCGGCGATGTAAAGATCGGAAACGCTCTGGTGCGTGTGCGAGCCAGCCTGGAGCACGAGTGATGGACTATTACACCATACTGGGCCTTTACGATCGCGTTGATGACGCGGCGGAAACCATAAAGCCGCTGGAAGATGGCTCAATTGTACACGATGATATAAAAGTGCTTTCCGTTGCCCCATATCCGGACGGCACGTTTTTCAAGGACGACAGGCCCTCTCCGATATGGGCCTTTGCCCTCGGTTTCGGGATAATCGGGTTCCTGGTCGGGCTGGCTCTCGCCGGATGGACGCAGACGATGATGAACCTTAACGTTGGCGCAAAACCGCCGCTCTCTCTCCCCGTAGTGGCGTTGCTTACCTACGAAACCACCATGCTGGGAGCGGTACTGGGCGCTCTATTCGGCATGCTGTGGATGATAGGGATTCCCAACTGGAACGAGCGCGTTTACGACGAATCAATAAGCCAAGGAGCAATAGGACTACTTGTGCGATGCACAGATAAGTCGGGTATAGAAAAAGTGGAAAAAATAATGAGAGGACACCGTACGGTAAAAATCAAATATGGACAGGACGACTTTTAAAATAATCTCACTTTTGCTGTTGCCGGCGGTTTTAGCCGCGTGTGAAATAGTGGATAGGGATTTGTACGATCAGGTAAGTTTCAGGACGCAGGAAAGTCCGCGTAGGACCAACCCGCCCGGGTCCGTGCCGGCATTCGGAACAAAAATCAATTATGCCGAGATAGATCCGGCTACGCTGGCGCCTCTTTTCAAACTCGATAATGAGGTGGCGATGCGGGGGAGGGCCGTTTACGACATCTATTGCATGGTATGCCACGGCAAGACGGGCAAGGCGGACACGAAGGTAGCCGGGAAAATGGACATAACTCCTATAGACATTACCGAAGAGAGTTCGATGGAATTGACCGATGGCGAGATATTCGTAAAAATATTTGACAGCGAGGCCATCATGCCAGGCTACAGAAACGACCTTACGGACAAAGAGGCATGGGAGATAACCGCATACGTCCGCAAGCTTCAAGGGCGGTTGTAAAAAGAACGTATGATCCAAAGGAGCAGGTATATGAAATCTTTACTGACATTTTTCTCCTTCTTAATAGCACTCTTTCTCTCTATCCCTGCCAGCGGTGAAAGACTGGACGATCCGTATATAGGCAAACGCCTTTATCAATCGTTTTGTCTCGTATGTCACGGTCCTAACGGCGATACCAAAGGCCCACTGGCAAAAAAACTCGGCTTAAAGCCCCCAAACCTTACAAAGCAAAAGTACCAGAAAAAAAGCATAGACGAGATGGCGAAGATTATAGGAGGCTACGGCCGGGTCAAAGGCGACATTATGCCGGTCTGGAGAAACGCCCTGCCCGAAGTGAACATAAAGCATATAGCCGCTTATCTTGCGGTAATCAAAAGCAAAAGCCTGAGGTTCAGAGGGAACAAGCGCAAGGGAAGGCTTATTTTCAAAAGCTCGTGCTCCGCCTGCCACGGCCCAACGGGTACAGGAAACGGAATACTGGCAAAATTAATCGGCGCTCCGATGGTCGACTTCACGAAAACAGGATCAATAGAACACCTTAACGACGGTCAACTCGTCAAGATCATACGAGATGGAAAAGACAGCTTCATGCCGGGATGGAAAGGTACGCTCAATAGCGACGAGATCACCGATGTCGCCGCGTATGTTAAAAGCCTCGGCAAATAGGCCGTGCTTCAATAATCATCCGGGCTAAAACAAACTACCATTCATTAAACGCCGCGTTCTTTTTTGATGTTCTCCCAAGCCCTGCTTATCGTGGTGAACTTCTTGTTGGCAAAGTCGATCAACTCTTTCCCCAAATGCGAGACTTTATCCGGGTGGTACTGTCCCGCCATTTGCCTGTACGCCTTTTTTATCTCGTCGTTCGAGGCCGATCTTGAAACGCCGAGCACGGCGTAATCGTTGTCGGCGACGGTATGATCCTCTTTCCCTCTTCCCTCGTGGTGCGTGTGCTGGTATTTGTACTTTATCCTTTGATGTTCGTGCTGGTTAATGCCTAGCGAAACGGAAAGACGGTCCAGTTCGCTTTGCTCGGAGGCCGTTATTACGTTATCGGCCATCGCTATCTGGTAGCATAAGTCCACAAGCAAAAGACACGTTCCATGGTTCGTTATCTGGCGAAAGCTTGCCGCCACCTGACCCATATCCGGTTTGAGCGCCTGAGTTTCATGCATCAGGGCGTCGATATATTTTAGGTCGTCTCCGGTGTAGCCCAGTTCGTTTGCAAAAAAGTTGTGTATGGTCTTTCGTTCCTGCGGGGATATGCTCCCGTCGGCCAGCGCAACTTTCGTCATGATGGAAGCGAGGTAAGTTACGAAAACGGATTGAGGGTTGGACTCCATCCCCATGCCCGGAGCCGCCTGCAACGAATGTTGCATTTCCTTTCCAAGAACGTGCTGCATGGCGCCGCCTACCACGGCCCCCAGAGGCCCCCCCATAAGAAAGCCCAAGCCCGCTCCAAACATCCATCCCATCCCACTACGCTAACAGATTGCCTCATGTTAGATCAATCGGCAAAATGAATGTTATTATCAGCTCATGGAAAAAAAGGGAATCACAATAGTCTTAGTCGTAATCTGTACGCTTCTTGTTATTGCCCTTTTTGCGCCCTTTTATATCTATAAAAATTACTTTTCGCCGGCAAGCGCCGCCAGCCGCAACGTAAAGGTGGAAATAAAATCCGGCTCCACAGCGACACAGGTAGCAAAAATGCTGGAGGAGAGGGAAATCATCCGCTCCAAACTAGCGTTCTCCATCGTTGCAAGATACGCGGGACAATCGGCGCGGCTAAAAGCCGGCGAATACGAGCTTGATCCCTCCATGTCCGCGGCGGAGATACTTGACGTGCTGGTGGAAGGAAGGGTTGTGTTGTACTCCGTTACGGTTCAGGAGGGCCTCACGATTTGGCAGACCGCAAAGACAATCGCGGCACAGGGCTTTAGCGACTACGACTCGCTTGTAAACGCGGCGGGCGATCCCGCAATACTGCAACTTTTCAAGATAGATGCCCCAAACGCGGAAGGATACCTGATGCCGGAAACTTACCGGTTCAATAAGGGAGCGACGGCCGTCGAAATAATATCCAAAATGATTTTCACATTCTCTAAAAAGGTGGAGCCTTTAAGAAAAAAATATCAGGACTCATCCCCGCTATCGTTCGGAGAAATCGTCATACTGGCATCGATAATTGATAAGGAAACCGGCAACATAGAGGAGTACGACCTCATTTCAGCCGTATTCCACAGACGCTTGAAAAAGAAAATGCTACTGCAGGCGGACCCGACGGTAATTTACGCCATACCCGACTTCGACGGAAACATCCGCAAAGAGGACCTGGAAATAGACTCACCGTACAACACATACAAGTACCGGGGCCTCCCGCCCGGCCCCATCGCCAATCCCGGCCTTAAAGCGATTGAAGCCGCCTATCGCCCGGCGGACGCGGACTACCTCTATTTTGTCGCGACAAAAAAAGACGGGCGGCACTATTTCTCGCGCACACTTGTAGAACATAACGAAGCCGTAAAAAAATACCAGCTTAGAAGAAGGTGAGGGGAGGGGAGTGTTTAAAATAATAGTATTTACATGTAGATGTACATCTAGGTTTGGGGTGGGCTGAAAATGCTTTTATGGAGGCGCGCATTCGAAAGGCACTTGAAGGAAGTCATCGGCGGAAACCTGGAACTCGTATGGACGAAGAACAGGCGCGTAATGATTACCTTAACCCATAAAAAGGGCGCTCCGGTACTCAGGCTGCACGAATCGTTCGCAACCGCAGACGAGAAACTTAAAAACGACCTTGTACATTACCTCTCCAAGCCGCGCGCAAAGATACCCAAATCGGTAAGGGAATTCGTCAACAATATCTCGTCCGAACA
>JAZFVB010000183.1:0-2355 GCA_036447515.1 Nitrospinota bacterium | reverse complement strand
CAGCGAACTGGCCCCGGGAATATTCATTCACGATCTTAATTGCGGATGGCTGGAAAATCCGTTCATGACCAAATCTTTCCTCATAGAGGATTACGGGACTGTAAATAAGATAATCAAACAGAAGATACACGCAGTTTACATTGATACCGAAAAAGGCGACGACATAAAACACGCGCCCACTAAGGAAGAAGCCGATAAAAAGACCGAATCCGAAGTACGCCGGGTGGTCGAAGAGGAACGGAAGGAAGATCAACAGCCGGAAAACCGCATCCCCATGAAAAAGGAGATCGAGCAGGCTAAAAAAGTCAGAAACGAGGCCAAAAAGGTTGTTACCGACGTACTTAACGACATAAAGCTGGGAAAGCAGATAGAAACCGAAAAGGTCACCCATGTCGTGAACAACATGGTGGAATCGATTTTCAACAACCGCCATGCGCTTACGAGCCTCAGCCGCATCAAGAATAGGGACGAATATACATTCCAACACTCCGTTAACGTATGCGTTCTGATGCTCTCGTTCGCCAGAACGTTCAAGATAGACCGGGAGACTATGGGTAAGATCGGCACCGGCGCGCTGCTGCACGACATAGGTAAAATGAAAATACCCGATGAAGTACTGCACAAGGAAGGTAAATTGACGGATGAGGAGTTTAGCGTAATGAAGTCCCACGTTGTCGAATCGGTAAATATACTCTCGGAAACGGAAGGGATACCGGAGATCGCTTCCAAGATAGCCGGACAGCACCACGAGCGTTACGACGGAACCGGATATCCGGAAGGCCTTAAAGGCAAGGATATTTCCGCATTCGGGAGGATGGCGGCAATAGTGGACGTTTACGACGCCATCACATCAAGCCGCTGTTATCATCACGGGATGGAGCCGTCGATGGCCCTTAAAAAGATTTTCGATTGGAGCAAGTATCATTTCGACGAAACGATGGTTCAAAATTTCATCCGTTGCGTTGGAATCTACCCCGTTGGAACCCTTGTTATGACCGACAGCAAGTTCCTGGGGGTCGTTATCGAACCCGGCGAAGAAAGCATGCTCCACCCCGTCCTGCGCCTTGTTTACAACGTTAAACATGACCACTTCATCGAACCGCGCGACCTTGATCTTTCCAAAAACGGCGGCAAGGCCGACAAGATCGTTGGCACGGAAGACCCGAAAAAGTGGAACATCAATACGCTTAAATACATCGATCTGTTTTAGCGGGAACGCCAGTTACTTTACCGGCCTTCTGCCGCGTTGGGAAACGAACTGGAAATCGCTTATGCCGGGAATTTTATCCACCAGGTACTTTTCAAGTTTTTTCAAAAGCCTGCCTTCGGCCTGGCGAACGGCTTCGCGGGTGATGCCGTACTTATCGCCGATTTCGGCAAGCTTCATCGGTTCGTCGTTCATCAGCCGCTCGAAAAGGATCGTCCGGTCGGAAGCTTTCAGACCCTTCGAAAATACTCCGACTTCCTTTTTCAACAGTTCCTTGATCTGCTCTTCGCCAAGGACGTCGTCGTATACCGGCTCCGTGTCCCCAATAACTTCGGCGTATGTTCTTTCGGAGTCGCCCGATACGGGCATGTCCAGCGAAACGTCCCTTGCGGCAAGCGATTTTCTCACGTCTTCCACGTCCGCCTCCGACGCGTCCAAATGCTCGGCAAGAAGCTTGACGGTGGGCTCCATACCGGCCGCCTTAAGCTTCTCGGTAACCTTGTTCAGGTTGTAAAGAAGCCTTCTGCGCACATTGGTCGTGCCCACCCGTACAAGCCGCCAATTGTCGAGAATGTACTTTAGTATGTAGGCGCGTATCCAGTAAGCGGCGTATGTCGGAAGACGGACGCCCCTGAACGGGTCGAACCTTTCGACGGCCTTCATCAAACCGATGGTTCCCTCCTGAATGAGATCCAGCATGTTCTGGAACTGGCTGCGAAACTCGAAGGCTATGCTCACCACTACCCTGAGATGCGCCGTAACCAGCCTAACCGCCGCATCGGAATCGTTGTCCCGCGATACGCGCAACGCAAGCTGGCGCTCCTCTTCGGCGGTAATCTGCGGTATCGCTCGTACCGCCGCGAGATAGCGACCCAGCGGATCGGAAGGGACGATATCGGATTTCTTTCGTTTTCCGCCCGCCACTGCCGGAAAACCGGGAAGTGATTTAGCCGCTACCTCCCCTTTCGGGATTTCCCCGTCCCTGTCGGTTTCCTTTGTGTTATCTCTTGCCATAATCTATTATTACCCTGATAATGCCCTAAAAGATATTCTACATAAAAATAAGCTTTCTAGCGGAACAGGTGGAGGAAAATGAAAAGCGACCGTATTAAAAAAGGCGTTACAAGGGCGCCTCACAGGTCTTTGCT
>JAZFVB010000182.1:0-3496 GCA_036447515.1 Nitrospinota bacterium | reverse complement strand
GTGTACGTTCCCATGCTTACAAAAACCAACGTGTACCCCACAAGGGGTATTATCCCGATAAGGGCCAGCCTTACGGCATGCCGCTTAAGCCCGACTTTCTTCCCGTCCAGTTCCCCAACGAACGCGCCAACAATGAAGGCCACGAAAAAGGGGATAATCTGCAAAAGGCAGTATATCCACTCCGAGAAAAAATTCTGCACGCCTCCGAAAAAAGCCTGGCCTAAAGTCATTAACCGTCTTTAACCCGATACCGGGCCGGCCGCTTCGGGTACACTTATTCCCACGGAGCTTCTCATAATGCTTCCAAGACCTTCGGCTATCTGCTCGTACTTCTCTATCTTGCCGACAGATATCGATTGAATTACGCCGTCCGGGCCGACGAAAAATGTGGTGGGCGTCGTTTTAACTCCCACGCTTCGCGCAAGGCTTTCTCCGTTCTTTACGGCCACGGGGAACGAAAGTTTGTAGCCCTTTGCGAACCTTTCAAGGTTCTTCTCTTTATCCTGAATCCCTATGCCCATGACGTTAAGCCCAGCCGCACCGTAATCGGTCTTTGCCTTTTTTATCCATCCGATGGACTGGTGCGAACATGGGCACCAGTCCGCATAAAAGAAAAACATCGCGGGATTTCCGGCAAAGTAATCAAGGCCTACCGTGCCGTGATTTAGCGTTTCAAGCGAGAAATCGGAAAAGCTGTCGCCCACCTCAAGGAGGTCGTTTATCCCTTTTCCGGTTACCGAGTGGCTGTAAACCGCGTTAAGCAGGATTACCGCCGCCACCAAAAGGATGATCGTGTTCATCCTGTTGGGAGAATGGGGTTCGGTTTCCGCGCCGGAGCGTTCGTCTATATCGTGTTCCGTTTCAGCGTGACTCGCTATAGGCTGCATGGGTTGTTTGGCCGGTTCGGGGCCGCGGTGATCAGCGACAATTAAAACTCCCGTTTAACGACAATTAAAATTCCCGCTTTTTAGTGGTGGGATAGGCTATCCAAGTCGAACATTATTTTATGGGGGCTTGGATGGTTACAGATTTACAGGTGAGGAGACTTTTTAAATTGTTGAACGAAGAAGAAACGATTAAGAAAGCTGCCTTAAAGGCGGCAATGGACGAGAAGACAGCCCGAAAGTATCGAGATTCAGGGAAATTACCGAGTCAGTTAAAAGGGGAGCATTCATGGAAGACCCGCAAAGATCCGTTTGAAGAGGCTTGGGATGCCCTTCAGGAAAAGCTGGATACGAATTCCGGCTTGCAGGCAAAAACCCTGTTTCAGGATCTCCAGCGGCGATATCCGGGCAAGTTTCCCGACGGTCAGCTAAGAACCTTGCAACGTAAGATTAAGAGATGGCGCGCCCTGGATGGCCCTGCGAAGGAGGTATTCTTCCCACAAGTTCATAAAGCGGGTCAGCTATGCCAATCCGATTTTACTCGTATGGCGAAACTGGGCATAACTATTAACGGTCAGAGTTTCCCCCACATGATTTATCATTTTATTTTGACGTACTCCAACTGGGAGGCTGGCACGATCTGCTTTTCCGAGAGTTACGAAAGCCTCAGCGAAGGATTGCAAAACGCTCTTTGGGAACTCGGCGGCGTTCCTCAGGATCATCGTACCGACAGGCTTTCAAGCGCGGTTCACAATTTGGGGAATCCGGAAGAGTTCACGCAGAGATACAATGCCCTGCTCAAATACTATGGTTTGACCGGGTACAAGATACAGGCTGGCAAGGGTAACGAGAACGGCGATATCGAGCAGTCGCACAGGCGTTTTAAAGAAGCGCTGGATCAGGCCTTGATGCTGAGAGGGAGTCGCGATTTTGTAAGCCGCGAGGAATACGAATTGTTTTTGCGCCGGTTATTCAAACAACTCAATTCCAATAGAGAGGCTCGTTTCCATGAAGAGCTGAAAGTATTAAGACAGCTTCCCGCCATGAAACTGAATGACTGCAAGAGGCTCAAGGTCCGGGTCGGCCCATCCAGCACGATTCATGTTCAGGGCAATGTCTATTCCGTTCATAGCCGCCTTATCGGGGAACAGGTGGAAGCAAGGCTTTACGCAGACCGGATTGAGGTTTGGTATGCCCAGAAACTTATTGAAACCATTCCCAGAGTAAGAGGCAAATCAAAACATTCGATCCAGTACCGGCATATAATCGACTGGCTCGTGAGAAAGCCCGGAGCTTTTGAAAACTACCGGTATCGGGACGATCTCTTTCCAACCAGCCGTTTCCGTATGGCGTACGACCATCTGAAAGCTAATGGCTCCTCCCGCGCCAACGGCGAATACCTTAAAATCCTTTACCTTGCATCGAAGGAATCGGAAACCGGAGTGGACGAGGCTTTACGGAAGTTGATATACGAGGAAAGGCCGATAAGCCTGAATGCGGTTGAATCCGTCATGCAATCCGACGAGCCGGTTGTCCCTATCACCGAGATCATGGTGGATGATATCAACCTGGCTCTTTACGACGAACTTATCGAAAACGCGGAGGTGTTGGCATGAACGGCATTGACGCGACCTTAAACCATCATCTTAAAGAGTTGCACCTGCCGACGGTAAGAGAGCTTTACGAAAGTTTCTCAAAAAAGGCGCGGCAGGAGGGCTTGAGTTATAAGAAGTTTCTCCTGGAACTGTGCGAGAAGGAGTGCGAAGTCCGCCGTCAAAGGCGTGTAGAAAGGCTGCTTCGCCAATCCCGGCTTCCGCTCGAAAAGAATATGGAATCGTTCGAGTTGAAAAGGCTTCCCCAAAAGGTCGTTCACCAGGTAAAGACTCTTCTTGAGGGATCGTTCCTCGATAAAAACGAGAATGTCCTGGCGTTTGGCAACCCGGGCAGTGGAAAGACGCATTTGCTGTGCGCCATAAGCCAGGAGCTTTTACGGAAAAAAGGTAAAAGGGCCTACTTCACGAAATGCAGTCTTCTGGTGCAGACGCTCCTTATGGCCAAACGCGATCTTAAACTGGAAAAATTTATAAAGCAGCTGTCGAAGTTCGACGCCCTGATAATCGACGATATCGGCTATGTACAGCAGGACAGGGAGGAGATGGAAGTTTTGTTTACCCTTCTGGCGGAGCGGTACGAACGCGGAAGCCTTCTCATAACAAGCAACCTGCCATTCTCAAAGTGGGAAAAGATATTTAAGGACCCAATGACGACCGCTGCGGCAATAGACCGCCTCGTCCACCACAGCGTGATCCTGGAACTCAACGCCCCAAGCTACAGGGCGGAACAGGCGAAAAAGAAAAAGGAATCAAGGAAAGGAGGCGAAAAGTAGAAAACCGATTTATGTATCATTTTTTAACAAATTGAAACGGGAAAAATAATTGTCGCCAGACGGGAAAAATAGTTGACGTTCTTCAGGCGAGAATCACGGCATCGCACCCTTTTGCGAGTTCTTCAACCGATATATCTTTACCGACCCAGATATTTGTTTTCAGCGTTGCGCCCATATCCAGCACATTGTTTATTTCTTCATCGAGGATTTCTTCCGTTAAGCGGAA
>JAZFVB010000181.1:0-7239 GCA_036447515.1 Nitrospinota bacterium | reverse complement strand
CGATTTCACGTTTTATGTCGTCGATCCGCCCGGCAACGTCGTACGGATATGTGTATTTAAGATAGCGTTCCACTATATCGCCGCCCGCATACGGGAAACTGAACTGCCTTTGCACCTCGTTGAAGACGACCCTCGCGCCGCGTTCCTCGAAAAAGTGGTAGATGTCCGGAAAAATCGGCGGTACGCCTATGAAGGCCAGCCTGATCTTTTGCGGAAGTTCATCGCGTTTTTCGGCCTGCTCTATGAACTTATCGCACCTTTCTTCAAAGGCGTCTGGGTTGCCGTCGAAATCGGAAGAACTTACAAGGAGGAGGTGGTTTTCGAATCCCGTAACGCGGTTTTCCTTCCACGTGAGGCTGTCGATATGCGCCAGTTTTCGGCGTATCCGGTCAAGGTTTGCCATCCATTCGTTGGCGCGCGCGAATGTTGCGCCGAGCCTTTTGGCGAACTTTTCGATATGGGCTTTCAGGATTCCCGCGTCGCGGTCGTAGGGGTAGGCGAACGGAATTACCTCCATGCCCTCGTGCTTCAGGATTTCGAGGAGGCTTCGCGTGTGCGAGCAGTCGCCGTCGCTCACGGCTACGATTGCGTCCACGCCGCATGATTTTGCCGCGCCGTACATCCCCTTTATCCATGCGCACACCGGGCGCGGTATGCCCGTTACTTCCGCCTGCTCGATGAACCCCGAGGCGTTCAGGTCGGTTATGAAGACGTTATTCAGATCGACAGGAACCGCCCCCGCCGCGAATATGAACTCCGACGGGACGGTGGTTGTAATCCCTATCCGTTTGACACCCAGCGTCTACCTCTTCTCCATTTTTTGCGGTTTAATGACCATGAAGGTGGACTGGTTGCCCCGGCGCACTACAAAGAGTACGGGACTGCCTTCATCGGCCTTTGAAAGTTCTTTCGAGAAATCATCGACGCCCAGCACCTCTTTTCGGTTTACCTGTTCGATAACGTCGCCTCGCCGCAGTCCGGCCGCCGCCGCAGGTCCCGCCGGATCGACGTTGAACACCACCACGCCCCTGTCGGTAGTCAACTGGAACATGCGCGCCGTTTCCGGTGTGATGTCCCTTACCAGTATGCCGAGGCCTTCGTAGGTTGCTTGTCCCTCGCGTTTGGCCATCTGTTTCTCGCCTTTTTCCAGGCTGCCGAGTTCAAGGGTGAACGATTTAGTCTTGCCGTCCCTTATTACCGATACCGATATTTTTTCGCCCGGTTTGTGCGAGGCTACTATCCGGGGCAGGACGTCGTGGCTTTTTATCTTTTCTCCGGCGAACTCTATGATTACGTCGCCGCGTTTTAAGCCGGCTTTGATTGCCGGGCCGTTTTCTGCAACGTT
Source organism: Nitrospinota bacterium (assembly GCA_036447515.1). Lineage (GTDB taxonomy): Bacteria > Nitrospinota_A > UBA7883 > JACRGQ01 > JACRGQ01 > JAZFVB01. The sequence goes on along the minus strand of JAZFVB010000181.1, from coordinate 5,894 downwards.
GCTTACCAATGCGCCCCCGGTGTCTTTCATGCCCAGGGCTTCCGCCAGTTCGGGCGTCAGGCTCTGGATTACGACTCCCAGCCATCCGCGCCTTACGCCTTTGCCGGTCTTGAGGTCGTCAAGTATGTTTTTTGCCATGTTTATCGGTATGGCAAAACCGATGCCTATGTTTCCGCCCCCGCTGCCGGGCAGGATGGCGGCGTTTATTCCCACAACCTCGCCTTTAATATTCAGCAGCGGCCCGCCGGAATTTCCGGGGTTGATAGAGGCGTCGGTCTGTATATAGTTGTCGTACGGTCCCGATCCTATGTAGCGCGCAAGGGCGCTTACAACGCCGACCGTCACCGTTTGGGAAAGCCCGAACGGGTTTCCAATCGCTATTACCCATTCGCCCACCTCGAGGTCGTCCGAATTGCCCAATTCAACCGTCGGCAGACTTCCTTCCGGGTCAATCTTTATAAGGGCGAGGTCGGTTTTGGGGTCCGTGCCGATAATTCGAGCTTGGTATTCCGTGCCGTCGTCCAACTTAACGCGGATTTCATCGGCCTTTTCGACAACGTGGTTGTTTGTGAAGATATAGCCTTCCTTGTCGATTATGAATCCCGAACCCAGCGACCTCCTCGGCACCACGGGCGTCTGCTCGCCGAAAAAACGCTCCAGAAAATCCCGGTAAGGGTCGTTCGGGCGCTGGTTCTTGGGCCGGCGTTGGGTGAACTTTGGCGTCTGCGTAGTATATATATTCACAACGGCGGGCTTTTCCTTTTTTACCACATCGATAAAAATACTCTTCCCGTTTTTATCTAAAAATTCCGCGAACGCGGCATCCGGCGAGCCGGCGAATCCAGTAAAATAGGCCAGAACACCGGCCGCAATCACTGTTGTTAACAGTTTGATTCTGTCGTTGTCAAGGAAACGGTTCATCTATAATCTCCTGAAAATTTATCAAGTTGTACAATTTCATGAATCGTTAATGATATCACACTTTCCCGCGATAGACCTCCCCGGAATTGTCGTCTATCACGTTCACCGGCGCTCCGTCGGAAAGGGAAGACTGCTGTGAAGGTATTATGTATTCGCCGGGGCTTAACCCTTTAATAATTTCGCTAAGCTCGCCGAACTTCCTGCCGACTTCCACCTGGCGCAACCGCGCGTAGCCTTTGTCGTAAACGAAAAGGTGGAACAGCCCCATTCTTTCGATTAGCGCCTCTGAGGGAACCAGCAGGAGACCGGAAAAGACCTCGCCGCGCAGCGCCGCGCGGGCAACCATTCCCGGCTTAAGCTTGCCGTGTCCTTTTAGGACAATTTCCACCGGGAAACTGGCAACGCCGGGTTTGTCGCTGAAACGCACGGACCTTATCAAACCCTCAAACGCCTCTTTCGGATAAGCGTATATGAACAGCTTTACCGTATCGTTGGTTTTAATGTGCACCACTTCTCTTTCGGAAATGGCGGCCACCAATTTCAACATGCTCGTATCGACAATCTTGTAAAGGGGCGTGCCGGGAATAACCCGGTCGCCCAGTATCCGGTACTTTCTTACCGCCTCGCCCGATATGGGGCTTTTAATGTTGGTTCTGGCAAGGTTTAGGGTGGCTTCCTCAAGTGAGGTATCCGCCAGTTTCAATTCGGTTTCGGCAACGTCGTATTGCGCCTTGGGCACGGCTTTTTTTATGTAGAGTTCGTTTATTCTTTCGAAATTCTTTTTCTTTCCGTCAAGAACGGCCTCAGCCTTTTTCAAGGCCAGCTTGTAATCGGCCGGATCTATCCGCGCAACCACTTGTCCGGTAGCCACCCTGTCGCCTTCGTTGAGATGGAGTATCGATATCCTGCCCGAAATGGCCGAAGTCACCAAGGCTTCATCCACGCCCTGAAGTATTCCGGAAACCTTGTACCTGTTTTCGATTTCCTTGTATGCAACGCGCAGAACTCTTACGTTTACCGCCTCTACCTTTTTTGGCGATTTTTGCGCCTCACCCTTGCCGGTGCACGAAGCAGAGATGAAAAGCGCCAAAATTACGGCAATTGCAACTTGCAGGGTACGTATCAAAATTCCCTCGAAAAACGAACAAATATCGCGCTTACAATTAAGGCTTATTTTGCTCCTATACTTAATATAATAGCTTATTTTTTAGCTGGTTTGAGGTTTATATTGGATGATTATATGCTAAAAAAGAAAGGTAAAAAAAAGGAAATATGCGAAAGCGTCACTTGTCGTAGGCAAAAACTTGTGATAACCTAGTAAAAAAGGGGAACTGAATTTATAGATAAAACTTTGATTGTTGGGACCGGGAGGTTCTTTTGTCGGTTATTTTTGTTGTTGATACGATGATCGCTTTCGTTTTTGAAACGTATGAAGCAGCTTGTAAGTGTTTGATTTATGAGCCGACTCGCTTGGATGTGACGGTATTAAGCGGCGAACGCTTTTTAGGTAAAATCCCCTTTGGGCGTTTTAGCCCGATAGACACAGTAACGCTTTACCGTAACCAGTTTATGCTTATGAGGAGTGAATCTGCCGCATAAGGATTAAACCGATTTTCCGGGCAATTTAAACCTTCCCAAAAGGCCTTCCGGTTTACCCAGCAGGTGGTCTGTGTGCCACGGCCTTATGCCGTGTTTTTGAACAGTCGCCGGAACGGAGGGAAGTGATATGGACGCAAGCATGATTTCCGGTTATGCCATAACCGGGGCCGTCGCCATTGCCGTGGGCTTTTTCATTAGCCGTTTTCTCGAATCCCGCAAGCTTTCAAGGGCCGAGGATAATGCGCGGGCAATAAATGATGAGGCCCGCAAAGAAGCCGAAAACATCCGCCGCGATGCCCTGCTCGAATCCAAGGACGTGGTCCTTAAAGCCCGAAACGAGTTTGAACGTGAAATGAGGGAATCAAGGAAAGAGCAGATGAATGTCGAAAAGAGGATCCAGCAACGGACAAGCAACCTCGACAGGAAGATGGATCAGCTCGAACAAAAGGAAAGGGAGTTTCAAAACAGGGAAAAGGAGCTTAAGCGCCAGATGGAAAAGACCAAAGACGCCGAAACGCGCTATGAGGCTCTTATAGTGGAGGAACTGAAAAAACTTGAAGAGGTTTCTTCAATGTCCGTAGAACATGCAAAAGAGGAACTCAAGGTACGCCTGTTCGAAGAAACGAGGTCCGAAAACGCCAACATCATGAAGCGTATTGAAGACGACTGTTTGGCCGAAGCCAACAAAAATGCGCAGAAAATTATAGGTCTTGCGATACAGAGATGCTCGGCCGACGCCGTGGCGGAATCAACCGTTTCGATAGTCAATCTCGCCAGCGACGAAATGAAGGGCAGGATAATAGGACGCGAGGGGCGGAACATAAAGGCCCTCGAAACGGCAACGGGCGTCGATCTGATAATCGACGACACGCCCGAAGCGGTTATCCTTTCATGCTACGATCCGATAAAGCGGGAAGTTGCCCGTGTGGCCCTAGAAAGGCTGGTGATCGACGGCAGGATCCACCCCGCAAGGATTGAAGATGTCGTAAACAAGGTCAGGAAGGAACTTGACCGGAGCCTCGTGGAAGAAGGGAAGAAGGCCGCAATGGAAGTGAGATGCGAAGGGCTGCACCCTGAGCTAATAAAACTGCTGGGACGGCTTAAATACAGGACGTCATATTCCCAGAACGTACTGATGCACTCGAAGGAAGTTGCGTTTCTGTGCGGCATGATGGCATCGGAACTGGGGCTTGACGTGCGCATGGCAAAACGCGCGGGACTTTTGCACGATATAGGCAAGGCCGCCAGCCACGAGGTGGAGGGCTCCCACGCGCAGATAGGGGCGGACATCGTAAGAAGGCACAACGAAAAACCTCTCATCGTAAACGCCGTGGAATCGCACCACGAGGATGTGGAGGCGGAATCGGTAATAGCCACGCTAATCAGCGCGGCGGACACCCTTTCGGCGTCGAGGCCGGGGGTGCGCACCGAAATGCTGGAGGCATACGTCAAGCGCCTTAGAAAGCTTGAAGAAATCGGAAACTCGTTCAAGGGCGTGGAGAAGACCTTCGCAATCCAGGCCGGGCGCGAAATACGCGTATCGGTCGTTCCCGAATCCGTCAACGACAGCGCCGCGTATCTGCTGGCAAAGGACATCGCCAAAAAGATAGAATCGGAAATGGCGTATCCCGGAGAAATAAAGGTAACAGTGATAAGGGAAACCAGGGTCACCGAATTCGCCAGGTAATGAAAACCCTTATTGTTGGCGATGTAATCGGCCGCGTCGGCAGAAGGACCGTAAAGGAACTTCTGCAAAAAACGATAGACTATTACAAGATCGATTTCGTAATAGCCAACGCTGAAAATCTTGCCGGGGGTTTCGGCATAACCAGGGAAACCGTGGACGAGATGTTTCAAATGGGCGCGGATGTCCTTACATCCGGCAACCACGTATGGGACAAGAAAGGCGGCCTGAAAATCCTGGAAACGGAGCCCCGCATCCTCCGTCCCGCCAACTACCCTCCCGGCAAAGTACCCGGCCGTGGCGCGGAAGTTTACGAAAAGGGTAATCAAAGGATCGGCGTCATCAATATCATGGGGCGGGTTTTCATGGCTAATTACGACGACCCCTTCCGCGTGGTCGATAGGGAACTGGAATGGATGAGCAAGGAGACAAAGCTGATTTTTGTGGATTTCCACGCGGAAGCCACCTCCGAAAAACAGGCTATGGGTTTTCACCTTGCCGGCAGGGTAACGGCGGTGATAGGCACGCACACGCACGTTCAGACCGCCGATGAAAAAATTCTGGGAGAGAAAACGGCCTATATAACCGATGTCGGCATGGCGGGGCCGGTTGATTCTGTAATAGGAATGAGGAAGGACGAAGCCCTGAAAAGATTTTATACGAACATGCCTCAGCGCTTCCAGGAAGTCGCCGGCGGAAAGGGAATAATGGGCGCTGCGCTGGTGGAAGCGGACGATAGGACAGGACACGCAAAATCGATAAAGCGGCTCAGCCTGAACCACGAGCCGCAAATATAATTCGCGCATAAAACGCGATTTCTTACCCAGATCAATCTGAACATATCCATTTTGCCGGAATGCGGCTGGTATATAATGCATAGTCGGATGTGGGACGGCACCGTCGCCAAGTGGTAAGGCAGAGGACTGCAAATCCTCTATCCCCGGTTCGAATCCGGGCGGTGCCTCCAATAACTCAAAACATTCTTATAAGGAAATTCACCAAACCGCCACAACCATTATCGAGCCGTTGATTGCAACGGCCCATCGCGAACCCAGTTCTTTTATCATCACCATCGTGTTCGACATGCACGGTATGAACAGGGTCATTACTATCAACCCGACGACCGTCTGGTAATAGTCCACTTCCATGGCCTCGTACATATCCTTGAAATAAACGGCGCCCACTTCCCGCCTGGAAAGCGCCGGAATGAACACCTCCGTAACCTTGTCCGGCAGCGATAAAAAGCCCGTTATTATCGGCCTGAAAACGGCCTTTATGATGTCCAAAAGCCCGGATTTATAGAGGAAGAGCATAAGCGCGGCGGCCGCAACGAACATCGGCAGTGCGTCGTCAGGCAGACGCGCGGCCGAACCTGAAAAGGCCTCTTTTTTTCTTTTTACCTTCTATTATCACAGGGGAGAGGAACACCTGCACCTCGCCGGCGTGTTCCATTTCCTTAAGAATCTTTTCCTTTACCACGTCGACAATCAGGTCGCCCTCGTACACCTTATGGTTGCTGTCGACCTCTACCTCGATGTCCACGTGCAGGTCTTCGCCGACCGTTCTGCCCCTGAGATACGAAATCCCGAAAACGCCAGGCACTTTTTTGACTATGTCGTATATCTTTTTCAGTTCGTCCATTTCCGGCGCGGAATCCATCAGTCCCTTTATGGCGCTCTTGTTCAGCTCG
>JAZFVB010000180.1:0-5816 GCA_036447515.1 Nitrospinota bacterium | reverse complement strand
TACTGGCCCGTCATTATTATTTTGGTGCCGAATTTTTTCTTTATCTCTTTTGCGACAATGAGCGTTTGTGCGTAAGTAACCGTATCGACCTCGAATACCAGCCAGTCCGGTTTTTCCATCTCCAGCCTTCGGATGTAATCGTCCACCGTAAATCGCAGCCAGCCGCCGTCGATCATCTTCGTGTCAGTATCGGGAAGCTCCCGTTTCAACAGCGCCGAAAGGTACGCAAGTTCGTACGGGTAGAAATGGTAAACGGGGTACCCCACCGCGATGCTCGTCCACCTGCTTGGAAAAGGGCAAGGGTAACGGTCATCGGAGAACCTGCCGGGAACCGTCGCTATAACTATCTTCATTTCCGCTTTTTCCTTTTTTTGGCCGCTTCGCATAGCGGGCCGATGTCGGCAAAACAGTACTCGTCGTTGAATGCAAGATATCGCTTTGCCGGTATTTTAGCGGCGAAATCTATCACGTTGTTGTAGAAACTCAGGTTCCTGTCGGTAAATGAACACACGACTACGTCGTATGCGGGATGTTTGCGCCCGTTCCTGCCGCTGAATAACTGCCTTGCCATTTGGGCCGTGAACTTCTTTTTAGGGAGCCTGATGAAATTAACGCCGTTTCCTAACGGCGAGACGTCCACCCCGGGCTGCACCACGACGTCTATCTTCGCATTCGGATAGACCTTCCGCAGGGCGCTGAGGGCCTCCACGGAATGCCACATCGGCGATGAGCGGAGGAAAACGGCGCGGCGCACATCGAGGCGGTTGAGATCGTAAAAGGAAAGCTTAAAAAGATTGTCGTCGAATATCGGCGAAACCTTCCTTGGTTTCGAGCAAAAGTTTACGAGCGGCTTTAAAATACTTTCCCAGTGGAAGGCTTTTTTTTCTTTGAATATGCGTTTTTTTATTTCCCTTAAAACTCCCGGACGGGACGCAAGCGATTTTATTTTTTCAGCCAGCACTTTATCGTCGCCGAAGGGGAAGACCTCTCCCAGCCCCTTTTGCCCGATGAATTCGCTCAACGTGTTGCCCGGATTGGTTATCACCGGCAGGTTGCCCCACAGGTAATCGACCACGCGTATCCTGAAGGCAAACCTGTTTTCTATATGGTCGGTAAATGACGCCAGGCCGGCATCGGCTTCGGTAAGGTAGCGTTCACGCCGGTCGTACGGTATCCATTCGGGGTGGATGAAAACGTTTTTGCCCAGCACGCGGTGTTTTTCGGCAAGATTTACAAGCTTTTTGTACGCCTTCGGCATTCTTTTGAGGGCAGGGTGCTTCACGCCCAGATAAACCAGCTTTACCTTCGGGCAGCTTCTCTTCAGGCGCGCCATTGCCCTTATCGGAGTTTCGTAATCGTACCAGTCCCAGAGAGACCCGCTGGAAACAATAAGGAAATCATTTTTCCCGACGCCGGGTATCTTGCCTCGGATGATGCTTTGGCCGCGCTTCGGTTCGGCTTTGGGTATGCCGAACGGCACGACTGCGATGATGGAAAGGAACTGTTTGTCCTTCCTGTAAATTTCCGGCCTGAGTTTGCCTAAATTTGTAAGGATCCCCAGATAGTAATCCCGCTCCCTTTCGCTTGCACAGATAAAGAAATCGCCCAGCGATAGATGGCGGCGCAGGTCTTCTATCATGCCGGAATAGTGTATGGAAGTCTGCTCCGGCGTCATCCTGCGCAGGCGCATGTCTTCGAGCCTTTCGAAATAGAGCGATGCGAAAAGATCGACGGCTACCGGCTTCTTAAAGGTTTTCACAAGCCGCAGGAAATCGGCATCCGGCCTTGTTGTGCAAATGACATCGGCCCAGCGCACTTGTGCTTCAACGCTGTGCGGGCGGTAATCGGGAAGCTCTATTACGGAAAATTTCTCTTTGTGATCTCCGACGGCGAAAGTGGAAAGCAGACGCACGTCGAAACGGCGCGAAAGCGCCCGGGCGCATTCAAGCTGGCGTATACCGAGTCCGCCCACTTTTTCCGTAACCGGCTCGGTGGCGAAAACCGCCACCCTTTTCCTACGCGCGGGCATGGCGGGTTTCCAGCTTTTTCAGCATTTCTTTGGCCCCTGCATGATAGGGATTAAGTCTAATGCATTGGGACAGCATTTGCATTTGGTCTTTGATGCCGCCATCCTCAAGCCGCGCCATGCGGAAAAGGGCCGCGCCCTTGGTGTTATTACCGGCCGAACCGTGCGCAACTTCATGGAAAAAGCCGCGCGCTTCTTCTTTTCGGCCCTCTTTTTCCAGCGCGGACGCGAGGGCATATTTCAGCAAGGCGCTATTCGGATATTTTTCCAGATAACGCTTTAAAGTCATGCTTTCAGGGTTTTCCCTGTTCTCTTTTGCCTTAATTGCCGCAATCGCGCTTGCGGCCGTCGAACGGATACTTTCCCCTTTGGGTCCCGACGCGGCGGCCAACGCATTTTCATACGCATCGACGGCTTTTTCCCGCTGGCCGCATTCGGCATACGCTTCGGCCAGGGGTAGAAGAAACTCCGGCTCTTCAGGCGCAAGTGCGGTTAATTTTTCAAACTCCTTAACGGCGGCTTTGTACATACCCTTATTTGCGAAAATATTGCCGCTGAAATAGAGCGTTCCACGGCTGTGGCCGAATATCCGTATTTCCTCGTCTATCAGCCTTTCGGCTTCATCAAGGTTGCCTTCGCTTATCCTGTACCTTGCCAGCATCGGCCTTGCGTCGCGGCGCTTTGGGAAATTTTTTATGATCTTGGCATATACCCCCGCCGCTTTTTCATCGATGTGAATTTCATAATAAAGGAGCCCCAGATACGAAAGCGCTTCGGTGTCGCCAGGATTGAGCCGGAGCGCCTTACGGCATTCCTTGATCGCCGTTTTATGGTCGCCTTTATGGCTGTCCGCCATGTCGACCCCCGGAAGCGGTTTTCCCCGCGTCAGTTTTTCAAAGATTCGCATCTTTTCGCGCCACGGAAGGGAAAGGGGGTCGATAGCGGGAGGGACGGTCGATTCGAGGCGATATATTGGAAATCGCGCCAGAACCACCTTTAGCAGCTTGTATTTAAGTCCCGTTATTTCCTCAAGGTATTCGATGTCAAGATTTGAAAAGTCCTTTACAAGATATACCGGCCTGTGCTTTACCAGCCCACCGATAACGGTATCGAAGTAGCCCGCCATCGCCTCTTCGTCCCACGGCCCGACGGCAAAGTGGATGTAGGTGTCCGTGGCAGGCATGCCTGAGTATATGTAAATCTGTGTGAAGCTTCCCCATACAAATATCCGCCCTCTTTCACCGCGCATCGCTGCAAGGCGTCCCAAAAGCCTCCCCACGCGGGGAGCGTAAATGTACTGGTCGAACTTGTCGTGTTTGGCCAGTGTTTCATTGGAAAGGGGCCGTATGTAGAAAGGGTGAAGGTTGAAAATGCTGTAAGCCAAGGACGCCGCAAAAAGCGATCCCGCGGCTATCGCAACCGTGCCGCCTTTCACCGCCAGCCAGTCCGCGCCCACGCCCGTTGCGACGGCCAATATGCCGACAAGAGGAATGTAATGATAGCGGGAAAACGCCTTTTGGGAAGGTATCATCGATAACGTAACGGCGGTAAAGAGTATCGCCCATAAACCTCCACCCATCACGCCCGACGCCGCGCCCGTTACACCAGCCGCAAATGAAGCAACGAGCGCCGGAACGCCCAAAACCCAAAGCGGAAGCGTTTGTCCGATTATCATCTTTACGTCTCCCACCCGGCTTCCGAAAAGTTCTTTCAGTTTCGGAAGGCGCAAGGCGACGGCAAGCCTTGTCCTAAACTGCCGTCTTGCCTTTGAATCGAGATACCCAAGAAAAAAATCGGCCAGCAACGCGGCAATAACCGGCACGGCGGCGGCGCAAATAAAGATTATCGCGTGCCAAAAACCGTAGCCGTACCATACCCCAAGCGCCATAAAAGGTATGTAAATTCCGGTGGCGAATTTCGGTATCACCGCAAACCCGAATAAAAATCCGGCATAGGCCGTCCATCCCTCCCCCATTGAGAGCAAAAACGCCCCTGAAATAACGAACGGCAGGTAAACCTGCTCGAAATTAACTGAATGGGGGAAAAGCGCGGGCGCGGAACCGAAAAATGCGTAAAGTCCGCCGGCAAAAAGCGCCGCTGACGGATTACCGGTTAATTCATTTACAATTGCGTAAACGATAAGGGAAGTGGCCGAATGCATCACGGCGAAGAAAACGCGGATTCTGAAAACGCCTTTTTGCGGGCGCTTTCCGTAAATGGCGTCGAATGCGATCATTTTGATCATGGGGTAAACGATGATGACGTCGTCTTTCCACCTTATCCCTTGCCGCGCAAAACACGAACGGTATGCATAGAAAGCAAAGTCCTCGTCCATCGGGAATTTCATGAACGGCAGGCGGGAAAGAACCGCCACGGCAATAACAATTACCGGATAAGCTACCGTAAATAATTCCATTTGAGAATAGATATTATCAAAATCCCGTGCCAGTGATAACCATAAGCTTTTGCCGTCCCGTGCCATTACAGGTTACTGAAAAAGTCCGTCCGGGACTTTTTCAGCCGCGGCTTGGCCGAAATCAATCCGCCCAAGCCTTTCAAATCGCTTGGGCTTCGCCCTGCGCAATTTGGGCAATCCATCCATGAATTGCTTAGCTGACTGCTTTTTCAACAGCCTGCTAATTACTTATCGTCATCAAAGGCCTCCACTTTAACCGCACTTTGCCGAATCCGGCGCATCCCTGATAGAGTGTCGGGATGTTCATCGACGAAGCTAATATAGATATTAAAGCCGGCGACGGCGGCAAGGGATGCGTAAGTTTCAGGCGCGAAAAGTTCGTTCCGCGCGGAGGGCCGGACGGCGGCGACGGCGGCAAGGGTGGAGACGTGATATTCGTCGCCGACCGCGGCAAAACAACGCTAATACAATTCCGTTTCAACAAACATTTTGCGGCGGAGCGCGGCGGCGGCGGCGAGGGCAACAACCGTCACGGGAAAGACGGCAAAGACGTAATCCTGAATGTACCGCCCGGCACGGTGATAAAAAACGCCCAAACGGGCGAAACGCTATGCGACCTCGCCGAAGAGGGCGTCGAATTCACGGCGGCGCATGGCGGCATCGGCGGCAAGGGCAATTCATTTTTCAAATCTTCAACCAGGCAGGCGCCCAAGTTCGCCCAGCCGGGCGAGCCGGGCGACGGAATGGAACTGCACCTTGAACTAAAGCTCCTTGCCGACGTCGGGCTGGTGGGCCTGCCGAACGCGGGGAAGTCCACCCTTATCTCGCGCCTTACGGCCGCCAAGCCGGAGATCGCCGACTACCCGTTCACGACTCTCGCGCCCAAAATCAGGGTAGTGCAGTACGAAGACGATTCGTTCGTGATGGCCGACATGCCCGGGCTGATAAAAGGCGCGCACGACGGAAAAGGCCTGGGCCTGAGATTCTTGAAGCACATCGAGCGCACGTCGGTAATCTGCCACCTGATAGACGTAAGCGACCCGAACATCGAAAAGATAAAGGAAGACCACAATACGATAGAGGACGAGATGCGCCAGTTCAGTCCCGCGCTGATGGAAAAACGCCAGTTCGTCCTGCTTACGAAAATAGACGCTCTGCACGACAGGGGCATCCTGAAAGATATCGAAAAGATTTTCAGCGACGGGGAGTTGACCGTTATTCCGATATCCGCCGTTACCGGCGAGAACCTCGACGACCTGTTGCACAAGCTTTTCGGCGCCGTAAAGAAGGTGAAGGGAACGTAAGTAACACCAACACCCCCTCGTTGCGTGTAAATAGCTCGGCGTGTAGAATTTATGTGTGACCAGTAAATAC
>JAZFVB010000179.1:0-13624 GCA_036447515.1 Nitrospinota bacterium | reverse complement strand
AAAGGGTTTCTATCTTTTCCTTTAACGCCGCGCCCCGTATTCCGTAAAGGTGCCCCTGATGCGTGAGGTTTTCCATCACCGTCAGTTTCTTGTCGAGGCTTGGATTCTGAAAAACCACGCCGATAGTTCGGCGCACCTCGGCGGCGTATTGGGCAATGTCCTTGCCGAATATCTCCGCCCTTCCCGACGTGGCCGTAATAAGCGTGGAGATAATTTTAAATAGCGTCGTCTTGCCGCTTCCGTTAGGCCCCAGGAATCCGAATATCTCCCCTTTATCAACGGAGAAATTTATCCCCTTAAGCGCCTCGCGCCCCTGCGTTCCGCGCTTTGCCGGATATGTGTGTCGTATCTCGTATGTTTTTACGGCGGTCAAATTCCACTCCCAAAATGTAAATGAAGAAACATCATACCATGAGGCTGTTTTGGAACGGTTTCATGTCAAATGCCGCCTATTTGCCGTTTTGAACAGTTTTTTCCGATAGCTCTTTCAAGTTTAAAAGTTGCTTTCTCATCATGATTAAATCGCCCCACGAAAGAAAAAGACGAAAAGGGAAACCCAACACGCCTTTGAAAAAAGCCGCCGGATACATGATACACAGCTTGGCCAAAAGACGGCATCCGCCCCCTTCACCTTGCCCTTGGGGAACAACCATATAGGTAACGGACGTCTCGCCCAAAAAACGCTTTGCCCACGGGATGTCCATCGCCAGCGTAATGTGGCGGTCCTTTTCGAAATCGACCAGCCTGAAAATCGTCATCACACGCTGGCCTTTTTCGAGGTTATCGGCTCCCGGCGTAAGTGTTTGGGGGCTTTGGCGGCCGAAGTTATCTATCCAGTCGTAACTATAGGGAGCCAGCTTCAACTGGCAAAGCCAGCGGAATACCGTGGGCGCGGGTGCGTCTATGCCAACCGCGCGGAATAGCTCTGTATCTATCGTCGTTATAAGGGCGTCGCACCGGTATTCAAGACGCGTCTCGTCTTCGGTTGTCCCCCAGTAATCCGGAAGGCTTTTCATTATGTATGCGGGGTGGAAGTTACGGGCCTTTTAAATAGATTTTTATGGCGATGCTGACGTAAAAGAAAAGCGCTATAAGCAATAGGATTACGGCAAACGCGCCCTTGCTTAACAGCGGCTTTTTTGGTCCTTCGCTTACGGGTTCGCCGTTGCTATTAGGCTTGCCGCCGGCACATTTAAAATTAGTAGGATCGAATCCGTGTTTTAGCATTAGTTTCTTTATTATAAACCGCTTTCGAGCTTCCTTTCCCTTACCAGCGTCAGCCCCGCGTAAAGGACGAAGAGCGCGCCGCCTATTACGGCCAGCAGGGTACCGACACCCATGAGCGTCAACGATGCAAGGACGGCGGGGTTGTCCGTCCAGTCCACGCCGAACGTCTTGCGCGGCGCGCCGAATATTCCCGATATGAAAAGCCCCATGATGAACATGAACATCCCCACGCCGTAAAGGTACGGCTGAAACTTCGCGACTCCCGGCATCGAAATCCGCATTTTGTACCCGACCATCATGTGATAGGCGAAACCCATAAGGCCGAGCGTAAGCGCCGTTACCGCGCCGTGGTAATGCGCGGGGACCCGCGTGTCGTTATGGAATCCGGCGTAAGCTATAAACACTCCGAAAAGGTAAATCAGCATCGAAAACAAAAGCGCAACCGACGCGGGGCTTTTATAATCGAACTTCATCCTTAAGAAAATATTTGCGATGTGCAAAAAAAGCGGTATGCCGAGACCCAGCGCGTAAACTATCTCCGCGCCTATCCTCGAATAAGGATGCAGCGGGTCGAAGACAAACGACATGCCCAGCAGGACCAAAGCCGAGACGACCAGCCATTTGTTGGCTCCTTTAAGAAATCCCCACAATTTTATTTCGCCCGGAGTGGATATTTTCAATAGGGCGTGCCACACGGCAACCAGCATCGCGCCGTTGAGTATCTGTTGAATGTGCCCCGGCGTCCAGAAGAGCCGCTCGTAAAAAGCCTGCTGGTGCATGCCCTCGCCTTTGACGCCGATGAGCGCCAGTGAAACGCCCACGGCTATTATCATTACGACGGAAACGAATACGCCTATCGACAGCGCGTTTACCGTCATGTCGTCCGACGGGATTCCTTTATACGCCTGTCCGAGATACCGGAAAACGTTCATGCTAAATGCCGCGAAGAAGAGCGCTAGCCCTATGAAGAATAGCGGATGGACGATTGTGGGCACGTAGTTGTTCAGCACCGGCTCGCCTATCCCGAAAAGTGCCGAGAACGCTACCATCGCAACGCCTGCAATGGCAAACGGAAAGCTTATCTCCAAACTATCCGTCGTGGGCGTCTTGAAATAATAGCTCCACAGCACGACCGCCGAAAGCATCAGCCAGCAAAGTATCGCCAAATCGACGTGGCCCACAAGGGCGTGCTTGAAATAATTCTCAGGAAGGAATTTCGACGCGAAGGGCATCCTGCTCATTCCTATAAGGAAAGCGAACGAACCCCCGATGCCGAGAGAAATTATGGACAGCGCGAACCACCTGCCGGTAAAAGTGGCGCGCATCAAACTATATCCAGGAGCATTGCGCCAAAAAGGACCGTTAGATAGAAAATCGAAAAGAAAAAGAGAAACCTCTCCTTGTCCTTCGCTGAAATGACGAACCTTACGGTGAAGTAGATGCATACGAGGTTAAGGAAGATGCCGGTCAGCAGGAAATACCCGCCGGATATCCCGACGGTGTAGGGAAGGAGCGATACGGGGTAAAGAACCAGCGTGTACCAGAATATCCTTACCTTCGTCGCCCACACGCCTTTTGCGACCGGCAGTATCGGTATGCCCGCCGCGGCGTAGTCCTCGCGGTATTTGAGCGCAAGCGTCCAAAAATGGGGCTGTTGCCATACCACGATTACCAGAAAGAGGATGAAGGCTTTTATATCGAGTGTTCCCGTAACGGCCGCATAGCCGACCATCGGCGGCAAGGCGCCGGCGATTCCGCCTATATGCGTGGCATACGGCGTCCTGCGCTTCAATAAGATCGTGTAAAGGACAACGTAGGTGAAAATGGCGATCCCCGAAAGTATGGCCGCGAGATCGTTTACGAAAACTTTCAGGATAAGGAGCGAAACAACAACCAGCGCCGAGCCGATCAGATACGCGCGGTTCGCCGATACCGAACCGGAAGGCAGCGGCCTGCCCTGCGTTCTCTTCATTTTGCTGTCGATATCCCTGTCCACGAAGCTGTTAAGCGTGGTTCCCGCCGCGGTCGCCATCCCGAAACCCAACATCGTCCATAAGAGAAGCTCGGTTGGCGGCATCCCGTGCGCGCCGATGTAAAGCCCGGTAAAACACGCCACCAGCGAAAGGGCCACTATGCCCGGCTTTGGCAGCGCAAGAAGCGCGGTTATGGCTTTTTTGTCTGGCAATAACTTGGCGTTGTGCGTCATTTCTTTCACCCCGCGCCGGCCATTTCTACACCGCCTTCTTCACCGCCTACTTCCTCGCCCGATTTAAGCGGCGGCACAATGTACGGCGCGGCCTGGTAAGCCACCCATCCGAGGAGCGCAAACCCCATGGCGCCGTGGAGGATCAACAGCGGATAGAACATCTTCGTAAGAACGATCAGGCTGCCGATAGTCGCCTGGGTCAGCACCAGCACGAACGTAATGGCGGAGACGAGTTTTTGCTCCCTGCCTTGGCGGTAATTTTTTACCATTCGCCAGAGCGCCAGTATGAATACGCCCAGCGCAAAGAGCCTGTGCGTGTAATGCAAAAGAATCTTCGGCTCAAGGCTCGGTGGAAAAACGTTTCCGAAGCATAGCGGGAAATCGGGGCATCCAAGCGAGGATTTGGAATAACGTACAACTATCCCCAAAATCACCTGGAAGTAAATTACGGCGAAAAGAGAAAGCGAATATAGCTTCCTGTCGCTGAGGTTGAAATCCGAAATCGCGTAAAAGGCGAGTATGAGGCTGGTGAAAATGATCGTTGCCAGAATTATGTGGCTCGACACCAACGCCACCCTGAAAAATGTGTTTAGAAGGGGCGCTTCCACAAGAACGATCACGCCGCCCAGAACGGCGACGAACAGCAAAAGGGCGACGAGCGCTTTCATGAAAAAGCGAATTGCCTTATTTGCCCTTTTCCACATGTAGGCGACGGAAAAGATCGTCAGTATCCCGGTTGCGCCGCCGATCAGCCTGTGCCCCCATTCAAGCCAGATCGAAAGCTCCTTCGGGGGGTTAACCGAGCCGTAACAAAGGGGCCAGTCCGGGCACGCAAGGCCGGAGCCGGTGGTCGTAACGAGGTTGCCCATGACCATAAGCATATATGTCAAAAATATCGTGGAAGCCAACAGCCACTTCGGGCCGGAACTCTTAAGGCCGGAAACAATGACGGTGTTTGCAACGGTGGAACCGGACAATTAATACCCCCACAATTAAAGGTAAAAAAACCGCACTAACAGGTTGCTGAAAAAGTCCATCCGGGACTTTTTCAGCCGCGGCTTGGCCGAAATGAATTCGCCCAAGCCTTTCAAATTGCTTGGCTTTCAGCTTACGCAATTTGGGCAATCCGTCCATGGATTGCCTATCAAGCTGCTTTTCAGCAGCCTGCTAAAGCGGCTTATATCTATACTCCCAAGTCTTTTTTCAAAGTTGAATTATAACTCATCTGAAATGGGATTGACTTTATAAAATAACGCGGGGAGACTCTACTGTCTCCCCGCGTAACGATGTTCCGCGTTAAAGCCCTACTTGGCGTAGTCGTAAGGCGTCCATTCCGGGTCAACCGATGGGAGGGTCGCAAAGTTGCCCGGTCCCGGCGGGTTGGCCGCATGAGTCCATTCGAGGGACTTGGACTTCCACGGGTTTTCCGGCGCTTTCGGGCCGGCTATCGCGCCGTATATCCAGTTGAGTATCGTAACCGTCATTCCAAGGGCCACTATAACCGCGCCGTATGTGGCTATGTGGTGGTACGGCTCGAACTGCGGGAACATTTCATAGTCGTAGTACCTTCTAGGCATACCCCGCACGCCGATGATGAAAAGCGGCCAGAAAGTTACCTGAACGCCTATCATGTTTAACCAGAATCCTACTTTGCCCACGGTGTCGTTTACCATCCTTCCGGTCATCTTCGGGAACCAGAAATAAACCGCGGCGAAAAGCGCGAAGGTCGCAAAGACGCCCATAATCATATGGAAGTGGGCGTAAATGAAACTGGTTTCGGACAGGTGCACGTCTAAAACGGTCATTGCCAGCGGAATTCCCGTAAGACCTCCGAGGAGGATAAGAAAGAAGCAGCCGGCGGCGTACATCATGGCGGTGTTATAGACGATTGCGCCCTTGTATAGGGTTCCCCACATCGACATGACCATAAAGCCGACCGGAATCGAGATAAAGAGCGTTGACACCATTTGCCCTATCCGTATCCAGTCCGGCATGCCGGAAACGTACAGGTGATGCACCCATACCTCGCCGCTTATCAGGACGACGCCCCACATGCCGGCGTAAACCATGAACTTGTAATTGAATATTCTGTTCCGGGACATCGTGGCGATGATATCCATCAGCAGGCCGTACGCGGGAAGGAAGATAACGTAAACCGCCGGATGCGAATAGAACCAGAAGAGGTTCTGGTACAGCAACGGGTCGCCGCCGTTATCCGCGTTGAAGAAGTTCGTCCCCAGATACTTATCGAACAGCAACAGCGTTACCGCCGAGGCAAGAACCGGAACGAAAATCAACTGGATAATAAACGCCGTAAAAGTCGACCACACAAATGCGTTAAGCTGGTTCCAGCCCATTCCCGGGGCGCGCATGTAAATTATAGTGATGAGGAAGTTCATCGCGCCGAGGATCGATGAAAAACCTATAAGAAGCACCGTGAATACATAAAAGGCCGTATTGCCCGAAGTGTTTACCGAATACGGCGGGTAACCCGTCCACATCACGTCGGGCGGATCGGGAATTACGAAGGTAAGAAGGGCCATGACGATGGCCAGCCAAAACAGCCAGACGCTTAGCGCGTTGATCCGCGGGAACGCCACATCAGGCGCGCCGATCATCAGCGGAATGAAATAGTTCGCCGCAAAGCCGGTGAGGCCGGGTATCAAAAACCCCAGTATCATCGCCGCGCCATGGAAGTACAGCCATACGTTGTACGAATCGGGGCTGCTGCCGATGTCGAGGCCGGGGCTGAACTGCTCGGCACGTATCAAAAGGGCCATGATGCCCGCAACCGCAAAGGCGGCCATCGAACCGATAAGGTAAAGGATGCCTATCCTCTTATGGTCTGTCGTGAATATCCATTCTTTTAATGTTTTCATCTTCCCCCCCCTAACCCTTGATTTCGGCGACGGGCTGGCGCGCGTCGGCCGACTTTACTTCCGAATCAAGCCATGCGTTGAATTCGGATTCGGGCATTGCAATTACATCGGTAAACATCTCCGCATGCGCCGTGCCGCAGTACTCGGTGCATGTAACTACCGTCTTTAGCGGCTTATCCGGATAAAACCAAAGGTACGTGACCCTTCCCGGTAGCATATCTTCCTTAACGCGATAATGCGCAAGGCCGAACGAATGAACGACGTCGTCGCTGGACATCCTCAGCACCACGGGGCGTCCCACCGGAACCTTCAGGACTTCCGAGGTTACTCCGTTTTCATATTCGAAATCCCACGACCACTGCATACCGGTTACTTTTACTTCCATTGCGTTTTCGGGAACGCTGCGGTAAATATTCCAAACCGTCCATCCCTTTGCCGCCAGGTATAAATCGTCGGCCAAGAAGATGAACGCCGGTATTAGGGCCCATCCCCACATTTCGGCCGTTGAAAGCTTGCGGCCGCTTCCTACCTGGTCGGGGCTGGTTGCTTTGAACCTGAAAAGCAAATAAATAGCGGCGATTGAAAAGATCGCGCCGATTACAAGAATGTCTATCAGCAGATGGTTCCAAAGATCGTCCCACGCATATTTGGGATCAATTATCCCCCCGCCATCGCCGCCGGAATAGGCGAACGCCGGAGTTGCAAAAAGCGCAACAATGCCCAGCGCGTTTAGTAATCTATTTGAATGCATAACAAAGACACCTCCCATAATTAATTTAATTTCCTTTTTCTCTTATAAACGAACGCTGAAACCGCAAAGACCGTTACCCCGATGGTAAGCGAACCGACGCCCACAAATAGCGGGATATTCAGCGTGTATTTCCCTTCCTTGTAGTTGTAGCTGTAGCAATAACTGACAAGCAGGTTTGCGATTTCAGTAGGCCTTATCCGGTTCAGGTCCGCTTCCAGTATTGCAAGCTCCATATCGCGCGCTTCCACCGAAGCGTCGTAAAGGAATCTTGTAATCCTCCCCTGCGGAGAGATGAAAATATATACGCTGGGATGGAAGAAAGTCCTGTCCCTTGGGGACCAGAAATACCTGTAGCCAAGTTTGTCGGTAAAGCCCTTTATGTCGTCCGCGTTTTTAAATGTCGCGAACTTCCATTTTTCCTTCAAGTCGCCGGTAAGGTTCAGCTCGTCGCGGAACACGTTAAGGGTTTCCGGCGTGTCGTAGCCGTCGAACGAAAGCGTCAGCACGTTGTAATCCTCGCCTATCTCCACCCGGTTGATGTTGTTAAGAAGCCCGCCGAGTCCGAAATTTAAAAGCGGGCACGTGCCATCGCACTTGAAATAAGACAGGGCAAGGATAAGCGGCTTGTCTAGCAGTTCGTTAAGGCGAAACTCCTTTCCCTGGCCGTCGGTTAGGAGGACGTCCCCGTTCACCTTCGCACCGAGGAACTTCTTCTCGTCAATCTGGAAAATCGACAGGTCGATTTCCGATTCCGACTGGCGGTTGTATTCGGCGTGGGCGCTACCAATGTAAAATACGGCGAAAACCAAAACCGCCGCAACCGCCCTTAAAGCGCCGCCCGTCCAAATGCCGCCGGAAAACATCATCGTTACCAGAAATAAATCTGCGATACGACGAAGAACCAGACGATATCGACAAAATGCCAGTACACACCCGCACACTTTACGAACGTCATGTTTGTCTTTCCGCCGAGGGCTGGAATGAGCACGGCGATAAATGTACCTACTCCCACCAGCACATGCGCGGCATGGAAGCCCGTTATCGAGTAAAAGGCCGAACCGTATATGTTCGTTTCGGGGCCGAAACCTCCGCCCAGGAGGTGGTTGTATTCATAGAAGGTAAAACCCAAAAATATTACGCCAAGGGCAATAGTTGTTAAAAGAAGGCTTTTAAAGCCGGCATGGTCGCCATTTTCAAGCTTGTGCTCGGCGAAGTGAAACGTGAAGCTGGAAGAAACGAGAATAATCGTCATGATCACCGGAATGGCGAGGCCGATGTGCGGAGTGCCTTCGGGAGGCCACGATTCCGCCGAAAGGCGCAACGCCCAATAAGAGACAAAAATGCCCAGGAAGATAAAAACTTCCGAAGTAATAAAAATCGGCAGTCCCGAAATGGCCAGGCCCTTGGGTATCTCATGCGGCCCCTCGTGCGGAGCCATGCCTTCCGTTACCCATCGCGCAATTCCCGCCAGGAGAACCGGCACGCCGATACCGAGAAAGAGAATGGCCATGCCGAGGCTTTCGTATTGAAAGTAGCCCGAAAAGGCCAGCGGAATGGTGAAGAAGATACCAACGGCTATGACAAGCGGCGCCCAGCTTGTCTCCCATTCATGGTGGCTAGTTGCAGTGTTAGATGACATACTTTTCCCTCCAAATTAAATAGATCTTTTTGGTCTTACTGGTTTCCCCAATTGTCTCACAAAAGATAGTAAAAAAATAAAAAAATCACCCCAAAATAAATACGCTAAATTACCGGCCCCCAACCTTAGAGGTTTTGCCTCCATTGTTTTTTGCTACGACAAGCTGCAACTGCCTTTTGGCAAGATCCCGAAAGTTATGAGCGATCCAGACTTTTTGAACCGCTTCCTGGGACTTTTTCCACATTTCATGCACAGGGCAGACATCGTCCCTGATGCAGGCGCCCTCATGCATCAGGCAGTCGTTAAGAAACAAAGGTCCTTCGATCTTTGCGATAACCTCGTTTACGGTAAGCCTGTCGGCAGGAATCCTGAGAGTCACGCCCCCGCTTTTTCCCTTTAAGGAGGCGACAATCCCGCCGACCCTTAATGACTGGATTATTTTTTTCAGGAACGGTTCAGGAATTTCCTGCTCCGTAGCGATTTCCTCTATCGTGCATTTGCCGCCCTTTATAGCCATATGAAGAACGGCCCTAATAGCGTACTCGCCTTTTCTGGAAAGCTTAAACATGACTAATAATACCTCTTTTATCCCCTTTATCCATTTAACAGAATTTATACCCCTTCCTTGAAAAGCTGTCAAGACTTTTTTATCGGTATATCTATTTGAATTATTGTGGATTATGAAGGCGAGGAATCAATTACAGGTAAAAAAGAGAGCAAAAAGGTCTGTTACTTTCCCAAATTTGGTCTTGTGAGTCTAAACACAAACTTTTGCATCTTAACTGATGAGAACTTTGGGACGGAGATGCCGGGATTATTCTTCCGCTTCTTCCGCGCTTTTAATACGGGCTCTTTCCTCCGTATAAGCGTGGGCGAAAGCGGTGTAATACTGGCGCCGTAGGTCGTATTTGCGCCTTATACCGGCGTCCTGTCTGATGAGGTTTGTCACAGCGGAAAAGGAGTGGAGGGCCAAAAATGAAAACAGGAATCCCAGAACTACGGCAACTATCTGGTCCGGGTTAAATAGGGTCATCCAATTCATATTAATTCCATCTTGTATATACAATCGGATAAAAAGGGCGCGGGCTTAACCGGTTTTTTGCGGCCCCGACCGGTTTGGCCGGGGCTTATCGGGTAATCAGCTTCCCTTCAGACTTTCGTACTTTGCCTGAAGTTGTTCCTTGGTCTCTTCTTTATTGGGGTCCTTGACTATGCAGTCAACCGGGCACACTTCGACACACTGGGGCTCGTCAAAATGCCCCACGCACTCCGTGCACTTTGCAGGATCGATAACGTAAATATCATCACCTTCGGAAATGGCGTTATTCGGGCACTCCGGCTCGCACACTCCGCAGTTAACACACTCGTCATTGATTAACAGCGCCACTTAGATACCTCCTTTAAAAATCTTATAATTACTTTGCCGCGACCAATAGATTCTGATCCCTATATTGTATCGCCTGAAAGACGAATGCCTCCAGGCGCGAACGGCCATTACCGGCAACCATTCCATCGCAGTCAATATTCAGCCAAGGGACGTTGTTGTTTTGCTCTCGAACATTTTTGGAAAGCGCGGTAACAACCGTTCCCGGCATACAAGAAAAAGGTAACAGATTAATGATTCCCGAACAACCCTTTTGTACATAATCGATGGCCTTGCCCACGCTGAGTATTGTTTCGCCTTCAAAAGAGTCGTCCATATACTGGGAAGCAAGTTCCAGCACTTCTGGGGTGGGCGGCTCGTGCCAATTCAGGAGATCATCCCTGAATATTTCGGACATCCTTTTTTCGTCCCTGGTGCGTAACGTATTGAATATCTGCCCCTTGATCATGTTCTTGAAGTTCATGTCTTTTTTGTTGTTTGCTATGAACCTGTCGGTACAGTAGAAGATCCATTCGCCGAAAGGCGCTATCCAAACCTCTCCGCCGAGGCTCTCTACCTGTCGGGCAATGTCGTGATTGCTGTAAGTATGCAGCCTTACATAAATTTCTCCCACCATGCCGAATATCGGGCGGCGTTCCTCCCTGCATACCGGTACGCCGCGGAATATGTCGCGCACGTCGTGCAAGGCGTCGAATATTCCGTTCCCGCCATGATGAAAGACGGATTTCGTCAAAATACTCAACGCTTCACCATACGCGCTGTCGGCCGAACCGGGTACTTTTTCGTAAGGCCTTGTCTCATGCAAAAGCTTTTGCACGATATCGACGGCCATTATCGAGCGAAACAAAACAGTGCGGAAACTCGGGGAAATGTCTTCAAACCCGGCATACGCCCCCTCCGCCAAAGGCGTCATTATCTCCACGTCCTTGTAGCCAAGTTTATCCATCAGCATCCGTAGCGCAGAATGGTATTGCCCGAATCGGCATGGTCCGTCCGTGGCAGGCATGAAGAAAATGCTCTTTTTCGGATCGAACCCCGATTCCATCACTTTTTTCAGGATATCGCCCATCGTGAAGGTGTACGGTATGCACTCCTTGCCGGTGGAATGTATGCGTCCGAGATCGAGGCTCCTTTCGTCGGATTTCGGCAAAACTTCCGCCGGGGCGTTGAAATGCCGCAGCGCCGCCGCAAGCACGTGTGCATGATCGCACATGTGCGGAATGTACAAGGTGCGATTGACCGAATTGGACGGTATGCGCACTTTCTTTTCCCTTTCGATATATTGGTGCGGATCCACGTTTTCAAGCGAATCGAAAAACGCCTCGCACCTCGTAATCGCTCCCGCATCGGCGGAATGCTCGTCCACCTCCAGGTGCAGAAACGGTTTGCCGCGCATCTGCTCCAGGATGTGGTACGTGATAAAACTGTCCGGTCCGCATTTGAAGTTGGATATATATATGGCGTTAAGGCGCGGGTCTTTACGCACTATCTCGGCGGCCGCCTGCATCCTCTGGCCGGACCGCCAGTACATCCGTGGGTTGTCCCTGTAAACCTGGTCTTCGGTCAGCGACAGCATGTCGATGGGGATGGCTATTATGCCCATTTCCCTGAGCTTGTGCGGGAGGTTCATGTTTATGCCGGAATCGCATCCGTTGTACGGCCTTGAAATGATGACCACGGCCCTCTGGCCGGCAGTCAGGCCGTCGAGCGCTTCTTTCCCGCGTTTCTTAAGGCCGTTGTAGAAGTCGGTTTGCGCCAGCCGGGCTTTTTTGACGGCAAGCCTTATCCTGGCCTGCGAAACGCCCAGTTTTTTTCCGATGTCCCTGAGTTCCTTCGCAACCCTGCGGTCGCCTTTTTGGAAATGTATGGCCGGCTCCCAAAGTTCAACGTTCTTTCGGGATAAATCCATGGCCGATTTGACGATGTAGGAGTTTGCCTGAACCAGCGGGCACGTCTGGCTATTTTTGAATTTCGTGCCATTATGTCCCATCGTTATTACGCTCGGCATGAAAACGGCGTCCACTCCCTTTTTTATAAGGTCTACTACGTGGCCGTGGATTATCTTTATCGGGAAGCATGTTTCGGCGGTTACGTACTCCAGTGATTGGTGTACGAGCTGCTGGTTGGTCTTACCGGAAAGGAGAACCTCGCACCCGATTTCTTCCAGGAACGTTTTCCAAAAAGGGAAATGCTCGTACATCGTAAGCACCCGAGGCACGCCGACAACTTTTCCGCCTTCCCTTTTCGGTTTCTTTTTGTCACGGTATTCGCCGAACACCAGGCTGTCCCTTTCCTCGAAGAGGTCGGGCAGGTTATTTTTGGCCTTCTTTTTGTCTTTTTCAAAAATTTCGCACCTCGCGCCGTAATAGTGGGGCGGGTCATCGTCGAATTTAACCCTGGACACGTCGCAGACGTTATCGCACGCCTTGCACTCGAATGTCGTCATTTTATATTTGCGCCGGCTAAGGTCGAAGCCCTTGAACGACGATTTCTTATCCACTTTCAACTTCATATGGCGCATTGCGATGATCGCTACGCCGATGGCCCCCGTAACATCGTGGTGCGGCGGTATGTGTATCTTTTTCCCGGTTATCTTGGCGAATGCGGCCACCACCGCCTTGTTCCATGCAACGCCTCCCTGGAAAAGCACTTTGTCGCCTATTTTCCTGTCGCCCACCACGCTAAGGTAGTTGCGCACGATGGAGTATGCCAGCCCGGCGGCAAGGTCTTTTGTGGGCGCGCCTTTTTGCTGGTGGGATATGAGGTCGGATTCAATGAACACGGTGCACCTTTCGCCGAACCTGCCGGGCCGCTCGGATTCGAAAGCCTCTTCGGCGAAGTCTTCTTCGATATTCAGGTTCAGCCTTTCGGCCTGTTCCTCGATAAAGGAGCCTGTGCCCGCGGCACAGACTTTGTTCATCTCGAAATCAACCACGGCGCCGTCCCTCAGGGAAATGTATTTCGAATCCTGCCCGCCTATCTCGAAAATGGTGTCGACATCCGGTATGAAGTGGACTGCGGCAGTGGCCTGGGCGGTTATCTCGTTACGCACCACGTCGGCGCCCACGAAGTCGCCGGTCATGTACCTTCCGGAACCGGTGGTTCCTACGCCTTTGACTAAAACCCTGCCGCCTATCTCCCGGCCGATTTCCTTAAGGCCTCGGGTAACGGCCTTTATCGGTCTTCCTGAAGTTCGCAGGTACCTGCGGGCCACGACGCGCATTTCTTCGTCAATCGCCACCACGTTGGTGGAAAGCGAACCTATGTCCACCCCAATATAGACATGGGAGCCTTCTTTTATATTGTTTATGGAAACGTCATTTTTCTGGCCGTTGTCGTTCTTATCCAACGCCGAGAGCCCGCCTGTAATTGTCTTTTTGGCGTTTGTGTAGTCTTCGATGGGCCCCCAGCCGACATACTCCCGGCTGGCGCCGGATTCACTTGCGCCCAGCGCCGCGCCCAGCGCCCCTGCCGATTGATGAAGATCGGGTATTATAAGTTCCCCTTCTTCAAGCTCCAGTTCTTGCTGGAAAGCCTT
>JAZFVB010000178.1:0-5152 GCA_036447515.1 Nitrospinota bacterium | reverse complement strand
CTTCCTGCAGTTCCTCAAGGAACCGCCGGACGAGTTCAACCTGTAGGGCGGGTAAATGGACGTAATGGTTTTAATCGGAAGCGAGTCCGACCGCTCCACGATTCAAAAGACGGCCGATATCCTTGGGGAGTTCGGCGTTATTTACGAAATGCACGTCGCCAGCGCGCACCGCACGCCCGACCGCACGCGCGATCTCGTTGAAGAAGGCGAAAAAGCGGGAGTGAAGATATTCATCGCCGCGGCGGGCCTTGCCGCGCACCTTGCTGGTTTCGTGGCGGCGCACACCGAAAGGCCCGTTATAGGCGTCCCGATGGAAGGCGGCCCGCTGAAAGGGCACGACGCGCTGTTATCTACCGTCCAGATGCCAGGCGGCATTCCGGTTGCGACGGTGGCGATAGGAGACGCGGGCGCGAAAAACGCCGCGCTCCTTGCAATCCGCATCCTAGCCCTTAACGACGCCGACCTTGCCAAAAAGCATACCGCATATTTAAAACAGATGGCGGCGCAAATCGGCGGGTAGGATTTTAAACAAAAAAAGGGGGGGAATGACGTTACTTTGGGAATGTCGGTTTATTACGGAAGAATTGCGGGGGGAGCAATGATGAGAAAATTCCTGGTTTTTCCATTTCTTGGATTGATTCTTTTAGTTATAGGGGGGTGTGTTTCTCCTCATCCTCCTCCTATTACGGAAAATGTTAGCGCGTATGGCTTGATTGAAAAGTCGGAAATCCTGCCGGAGCATAAGATTGCCGTGGATAAATTTTCATCTTTTAATCCAACGTTTAAAGGTGTTCGGTGCCGAGCAATGCAACCCGTCGAATTTCCCGAAGGAATGACACTGGATGAGTATGTAAGACAATCATTTATTAACGCCCTATCCTCCGCGGGATACTATTCCGATTCGGCCAAAGATTCAATAAAAGGTCATATAGTGCTTTTTGAAAATGCTAGCGCGATGGTTAGCGATGCATTTATACGAATTAATATCAGACTTACTATGCCTAATGGAAAGCAATTTGGGGTATCAAGTAACGTTTCCTGGCCCGGAAAATTTGTTGGGCTTACCGCTTGTAACGATATGAAAGAAAATATACCGGTTGCCGTCAAAAAACTTCTGGTCAACGCTTTTTATAAACCGGAATTCAGGTCCCTATTAATGAAAAGGCAAGAACTTTCCGCAAGGAAAAAAGAAGAGGAAAGAACCGCTAAACCTTCCCCTGCTCCTTTACCCCTGAATGTAAATAAAGAACGTCTTGTAGTTATGCAGGTGCAGGGGAAGGGGATCAGCCCGGATGAAGGTAGAATCTACCGTAACGCAATTGTGGAAGCCCTAAGCGAAAGATATGAGGTTCTTAGCGGGGACGATGTTGACGCAAAGGTCAATGAGATATTTGAGAAAGAATCTAGAGAGTCTATCGAATGCGACACGGAGAAATGTTTTCAGGATATAGCGATAGCTTTTCAGTCGGAGTTGATAGCCACTACCACCGTTTTAAAATCGTCCGGCGGGTACATGCTTACCGTCCAGATAAACAACGTGCTTGATAATAAAGCGGTTTTCACAAGATCACGGCCATGCGAGGGCTGTAATCAGTTTGCGATCATTGGGAAACTGAGGGAAATGGCTGGGAGATAATAATTCCCTCTCTTTTCGCGCGAATTTCAGGACTTGACAATGTGTCGCTTATAAGATACATTTGTAGGCAGAAAGGAGATGATGCAGGTATGTAAGGTAGGAAAGTAAAGTTATGAGGGAAGAGAACATTGAGAAAATGGAAAAAAAGAAAGAGGAGTGCAGAATATGAGTAAGTTTTATAACGTCCGGCAAGTGGGAGTGATGATATGGTTTCGATCAAGTATTACATGGGGAAGGACGGAAAGTCTCCGTTCAAAGAATGGATTGGAAAATTAAAAGATGAAAGGGCAATTGCTAAGATTAAGGTCAGAATTGGACGGCTTCGTGAGGGCAATAAAGGCAATTGCCGGAGTGTTGGCGAAGGAGTACAGGAACTACGGCTGATGTATGGGCCGGGTTACAGAATATATTTTGGAGAGTTAGGAAAAGAAAAAGTGCTGTTACTATGTGCCGGTGATAAACAAAATGTAAAATCACAAAATAAAGCCGTCGCTAAAGCAAAAAAATATTTTGCCGATTACAAAAAAAGCAATAAATAATATTAAGTAACGAAACGCGCATATTAGGGGTAATATGCGAATGAGAGATAATAAGGGAGCGAAGAAGAATGAAAAAACGTAAAGGAGTTTTGCGCGAAGGCGATTATCAGGAATACCTTTTAGAATCTCTTAAAGAACCGAAAGCCGCCGCCGCATATCTCGAAGCCGCGATAGAGGAAAAGGATCTCAAATTTCTTCTTGTCGCAATGCGGAATGTAGTTGAAGCCAATGGCGGCATGACAAAGGTTGCAAAGAAAGCTAATGTGAGCCGTCCGACTCTTTACAGGACGCTTTCGGAAAAAGGAAATCCTCGTTTTGACAACCTCACAAATTTGCTTGACATATTCGGTTTGAGGATTGCCATTCAAGCAAAGTAGGTAATTAAAAACAAACGGTTAATTTGTGTCCACCGCCACTTGATAATTTCAAAAATAATCTTAAAATAGGTTTTATTAATAGAGGTGGCTATGGAAAAAACCGATCTTTACCAGGCATTAAGGGCGCGGATATCGGCGCGGCTGGGCGGAAGTTCGCTCATCGAGTACCTCTTCCTCCCTTTCGACTTTTTCCACCTCCTTATAAGGCTGGCGGGCGACGACGACGTGCCTGCGATGGAAAAGGTCAAGCTGGCCGGGGCGATAATCTACCTCGTGTCGCCCTTGGACATCATGCCCGAGATGTTTATCGGCCCTATTGGATTTCTGGACGACATCGCCCTTGGCGCTTATGTCTTGAACGGCATCGTGAACAAAACTTTCCCCGACGTCCTTTCCAGGTGCTGGGCGGGAACCGGCGGCGTTCTGGAAAAGACGCAAACGGCGCTCCGTGTCGCCGACAAGATGATAGGCGCGGGGCTGATAAAGAAGCTGAGGGGAAGGTTTTAAAAGCCCCCGGCGGAGTCTCCTCATAGGATTCCGCTGGGATAAAGTTACGTTAAACGGCAGCACGTAATTTATTCCGTGGCGAATCCCGCGCGAGCGCGGTCACGCCGCCCAGCCTTTTATGTTCCCGCCGGAATTGTTGATATAATAGCCGGATAACGAAGGAGGGATTTTTTACATCACCCCAACAGTGGGCGGTTTCCGCCGTGGGCCGTGGGTGTGATAGTTTATTAAAGTTATGGAATTAATCTGTTTGGGTTTGAACCATGATTCAGCGCCGGTTGAGGTGCGCGAAAAACTGGCCTTCAGCCAAAAACAGCTTGCCGATGCGGCGGAGGAAATCTTTTCCCGCATTCCCGAAATCGACGAAAAGGTCATCCTTTCAACCTGCAACCGCGTGGAGATATACGCCAACGTCGAAGACGCGCAAAGAGGGTTCGACGCGATAAAACGCTTCCTCTACGGCTACCACGAAATACCGGCCGGAACGCTGGAAGATTACTTCTACACTTACACGATGGAAGCGGCGGTGGAACACCTCTTCACCGTGTCGTCGTCGCTCGATTCGATGGTGGTGGGCGAGCCGCAGATACTCGGCCAGGTGAAGGAAGCCTACACAAGCGCCAGGCAGGTAAGGGCCACGGGCCGCATATTGAACCAGCTTTTCGAAAAGGCCTTCACCGTGGCAAAAAAAATACGCTCAGAAACAGGCATAGCCGAACAGGCGGTAAGTGTTTCGTACGCGGCGGTTGAACTGGCAATAAAAATATTCGGCCACCTGGAAGGGCGCGTGGCGCTGCTTATCGGCGCGGGTGAAATGGTGGAACTCGCCGGCAAGCATCTGGCCGCCAAGGGCGTTAAGAGCATCTTCGTTGCAAACCGCAGTTTCGACCGCGCGGTGGCATTGGCGACAAAGCTCGGCGGCTCGGCGGTTGAGTACGACAGGTTCGTCGAAGAACTCGTAAACGCCGACATAGTTATAAGCTCCACCGCCGCACCGCGTTACATTATAAAAAAAGAGATGGTCGAAGCGGCCATGAGCCACAGGGGAGGCAAGCCGGTCTTTCTTATCGACATAGCCGTGCCGCGCGACATCGATCCTACCGTCAACGACCTGGACAACGTTTTCCTTTACGACATCGACGACCTCGGTAAGGTTGTTGCCGAAAACCGCATGGAGCGCGAAAAGGAAGCCGAAAAGGGCAAGAAGATGATAAGGTCCGAAGTCGCCAGCTTTACAAACTGGCTGGATGCCCTTGAAATGGAGCCGACCATAACGGCAATGCGCCGCAAAGCCGAGGAGATAAAGGAACGCGAACTGGCAAAAACGCTGGCAAAGCTCAACCTCGGCGGCGAAAACGAAAAGGCGATAGAGGCGATGGCATCGTCGATAGTCAACAAAATTCTGCACGATCCGACACTGCACCTGAAAAGCCACGCATCACCGGATATTGACAAGCATCACCGCCGTTCGATTACCGAGATGGTGCGCAACCTCTTTAACCTGGAATAAGCCCGTTGGGACTAGCCATAAAGATCGGCACGCGCCGTTCCCCTCTGGCGTTGTGGCAGGCGGAATGGGTAAAGGCCAGGCTCCTTGAATTCGGCGAAGTTGAAGAAGTCGAACTTGTCAAAATACAAACATCCGGCGATAAAATACTCGACGTGCCGCTGGCAAAGGTGGGCGGTAAGGCGCTCTTTACGAAAGAAATAGAGGAGTCGCTTTTAAGGAAGGAAACGGACCTCGCGGTACACAGCCTGAAAGACGTGCCGGTAAAGATTCCCGAAGGGTTGGAAGTGTCGGTCTTTCCCGAACGCGAAAACCCCTTCGACGTACTTGT
This sequence comes from Nitrospinota bacterium, assembly GCA_036447515.1. GTDB lineage: Bacteria > Nitrospinota_A > UBA7883 > JACRGQ01 > JACRGQ01 > JAZFVB01. The sequence goes on along the minus strand of JAZFVB010000178.1, from coordinate 255 downwards.
AAGCCGAGGCATTCCGTTTGCCTCGCTGCCTAAAAAGGCAAGGATAGGCACAAGCTCCTTGCGCCGCTCTTCCCAGATAAAACGCGTAAGGCACGATTTCGAGATCGTTGAAATTCGCGGCAACGTCCAGACGCGCCTTAAAAAGCTGGATACCGAGAAACTCGACGCGGTGATACTCGCCGCCGCGGGAATGATACGCATGGGATACGAAGATCAAATAAGCCAGTATCTGCCTACTTCAATCTGCCTTCCCGC
>JAZFVB010000177.1:0-8299 GCA_036447515.1 Nitrospinota bacterium | reverse complement strand
ACGAAAATGCCAATGGCCGCGCCGGCAATTATCGAAATAACCGTTTCGGAAAAAATTGCGTAAAAGATCGCCGCCGGTTCCTCGGCGGCATGTGCGCCCATGCTTGAGTGTATCCACGAGATTATGAAGGCGAAAAGCGTTATTACAAGGATATCTTTTATAACCGTTATGCCTAGTGTGGATTCGGTCAGATTCCCCTTCGAGCGTGTCTCGTTTATTACCGCCATAGCGGTTGCCGGCGAGTTTGCCACCGCGATCACTCCGAGCACAAGGGCGGCGTAAAGGGCATCGGAACTTTGCGGCAATATGCCTGACACGGAAAACCTCAATACCGGATAAAACAGTACAACCACTCCGATAAAAACGGCGGCGAACTGGATGGCGGTAATCGCGGCGATTTTCGCCCCCTGTTTCTTAATGAATTTAAGGTCAAGCTCGCCGCCGACGGCAAGCGCAATGAACGCCAGCGCCACTTCGTCTATCAGTTTCAGGCTCTCGACGTGGCCCATCTCGAAAAGGCGCAGGCCGAAAGGACCGAAAAGAATGCCGGCGATAAGGTATCCGGTAATCTGGGGCAGATGGAACCTGGTTGAGATCTTTCCGAAAAAAAACGACGCAAGCAGAATAAATCCCAAAACCGCGGTCGTCGTTGCGGCGCCGACTTCTTCATTGGCGGAGGTGATGGACGATAGGCCGGTCATAAGGAAGTAAAGAATGGCCAGTATCGCAAGCTGTATTATCATTTTTTTACCTTGAAGACTTTGGCGGCAAGGAAGGGGGCCGCAATTTCGTTTATCATCACGCACACCACTATTATCGAGAACACCGATCTTTGAACGGCGCCGTGCTGAACGGTGAGAAGCGAAAATCCTATCGTTAACGCCATGGCGCCCTGCGATACAAGCGCCAACCCGCTGTTGGACGGAATATCGAAACCGGGTTCGAACCGTTTGACCAACGTTGTGAGAAAGAAAGTTTTCCCCGCAAGGCGGGCCGCCACGAGGGCGATGGCGATAACGAATCCGAATGGGGAAAGAGGGGTGAACAAAAGCCCCGACATTACGAGCATGATTATATAAAACGGTTTTTCCGTGTGGAAAAGGGCTTTATGGACGGTGTCGTTCTGCTTGAGTGTGTTTGCAAGAAATATCCCGCATACAAGGTTAAGGAACAGGGGAGACACCTGAAGCGCCCCGCCGATCCCGCTGCTTAAAAAAACGAAACCGAGAATGACGACCATCTGTTCGTTTTCGGAAAGCTCGTTTCTAGGGAAAAGGTAGAAAATGAAGCCAAGCAAAATTCCAACCCCTATCGCTTGCGAAAAGTGGAAAATGCCGTTGGCAAAACTGCCGGAGCCGGGAAACATTACGGAAAATACCGCTCCCACCGCGATTATGGCGACAACCGCGTCGAGGGCCGTAATAACCTGCAGAAGGCGGATGGCCCTTTCCTTGAACCCCGTATCTTTACGAACGAGCATGAAGACGGTGGGCGACGAAAGGGCGGAAGCCGCCGCCAAAACCGTCACCGAAACCACAAGGCCGCCCTCGCCCCATTCGCGGGCGAAAATCATCATCGGCGCCGCCACCGCCGCCGCAAGCGCTCCCGTTAAAACGGCCTGCAAAACGGCCACTGTCAGGTGCCGCCTGTCCAGAAGCGCCAGCTTTTTGTACCTTAGCTGTATGCCGATTATCAGGCCGGCCCAGCCGAGCCCAAGGTGGATTACCGGGTCCAGTTCGCCGATAATCTCTTCGGGCAAAAAGTTGAGGGCCAAGGGCCCTATTGCCATTCCAAGGAGTATGAACTCCCATCCGGAATAGAAGAGGTATCGTATAGGGGTGGGGAGCTTCTCTTTCGAGAATACGTAAATGGAACCCAGGTAGCTTATGGCCGCTATGATTATTATTCCAAGGACCGAGGCCACTATCCTGCGCCTTCTGTCTTACGCGTTGGAGACGAGGCCGTGGCAGCGGCTGATTGGAAGAGTGAACAAAAGCCCTGAATTGGGCTCCTCGAAACTTCCGTAAATCTCCTCGATGGTTTTGATAGCCCTTTCAACGTCGTTCTTTTCCTTTATGACGGAAAATATCGTGTAGTTGTGCTCCCTCGACCCGGAAAAAATGCTCTTGAAACCGGAAAATATCGGTACATCCCTCGATATTATCTGTCCCATTCCCTGGCTTTCTATCACCGTGCATCCGCTGATGCCTGCTTCAAGCAATCCGGTAAGGACCTCATCAAGAACTTCCGGTTTGTTTATTACGCATATCAGGAGTTCCATCAAATATCCACCATGCGGATGGCTTCCAGCACCTTCTCGGGCACGGTGCCTTCCATTATTTTTTCCTTGAGGTCCTTGTTGCGGCAAAGGCGGACAAGGCGCGCCAGTATCTGTATGTGCAGTCGCGGCACGGACTGCGAACCTACTATCATGAAGACAACCTTCACGGGCTGGCTGTCCAGCGAACTGAAATCGACGCCGTCGGGAATAACTCCTATGCCGATTACCGTCTCTTTCAGCCCCTTTAGCGATGCGTGCGGAATAGCTATCCCCTCGCCTACGCCCGTGGTGCTTAGAGATTCCCTTTCCTCCAGCTTTTTCACGAGGTCGCCTATCGTTTCGTCGTTCAGGAGCCCCGTTCTGCCAAGCGCGGAGGCCATCTCCTGAAATACCTCGTGCCTCGATTTGGATTTCAGGTTTAAAGTGATCCATTCCGGTTTCATGTAATCGACAATACTCATTAGCGCCCTCTTAACGTTTTTTAGGATTAACTTTTTTAGCGTTTTACCTAAGGCCAAGAACGTCTTGCATATCGTAGATGCCGTTTTGCTTTTCCACTACCCACGCGGCGGCGCGTACCGCGCCCATCGCGAAGTTTTTCCTGCTGGTGCACCTGTGGGTGATCTCCAGGCGTTCGCCTTCACCGGCGAAGATCACAGTGTGCTCACCAACCACGTCGCCGCCCCTAAGCGTCATTATCCCGATTTCATCGGGCTTTCGCTCGCCGACCATTCCGTGCCTGCCGTAAACGCCGACCTTCGCAAGGTCGCGCTTCGTCCCTTCGGCGCAGATTTCGGCAAGTTTTGCGGCGGTGCCGGATGGCGCGTCCTTTTTGAGCCTGTGGTGCATTTCCACTATTTCGATGTCGTAACCCCGTCCCAATATCTTCACCGCCTCGGCGGCAAGCTTGAACGCGGCGTTTACGCCCACGCTCATGTTCGGCGCAACGACGCAACGCACTTCGTTTTTACGTTGATGAATTTTCTCGACCTGCTCTTTGGAGAACCCGGTAGTGCCTATGACTATCGCCTTTCCGCTGTCGGCGGCGACGTTGAAATGCTCGATGGAAGATTCCGGCAGTGTGAAATCGATTACGACGTCCGTTTCTTTAACGATCTCCTTAAGGTCGGCGGCGATTTTCGGGCCGCCGCCCGATGTTTCATGCCCTTCGCCGATATAGGCCAGAAGGTCTTTGCCTATCGATTCGTGCCCCTTATATTCCGTTCCGCCGACAAGCTCCATACCATCGGCAGCGATTACGATGCGGGCGATTTCCTTTCCCATGCGCCCGGCGCAACCCGTTACCGCAACTTTGAGCATACCTATCTCCTAATTTTACCGAAAACGTGAACGAAACAATGATTCATTTAGTCATAGCCGCAAGCCGTAGTCAACCCTGGATTGTACGTTTAAACAAAGGTGAACGCGGGCGGGTGAGGTGAAATCTGCTTGCATAATCTGGGCTTGTCAATTATACTAATCATAGTAGTTATATCAATTAACCTAATTGGAGTATGGAAATGCGAAAGGTAATCTCCGCTATGGAGGCCCGAAGAAAATTCGGCAGTATGCTTAATGAAGTGGCTTTAAAGGACGATAGATTTATTATTGAACGGGCTGGCAAGCCTATTGCCGCCGTAGTTTCCATTGATGAGTTGATGCGATTGGAGCAAACCGAAGAAAATGCGCGACAGGAGTTTTTTGAATGGGTCAAGGAAGTTAGGAAACGGGCAAAGAAATATAGTGAAGCCGAAATCACCAAAAGGGTAGATGAGGCGGTTAGGTCAGTCAGAAGCTCTAAATTTAAATCTACTACATGATCTATGTCGTAATTGACGCCAACGTCTTTGTAAGCGGCGTCATTACCAGCGGTGGTAAATCTGCTCAAATTCTAAATCTTATCCAAAAGAAAAAGATTGAACTTATAACCTCTGCGCCAATTCTTGAAGAAACAAGAAAAGTTTTGCTTCGTCCGCACATTAAAGAAATGCACGGATTTAGCGCAAAACAAATTGACAAGAAACTAATGCAGATAACACGCTTTGCCAAAACGACTCTTGGAAAAGTTCAGTTGAAAGTTATTCAAAGTGATTTAACGGATAATAAATATCTTGAGTGTGCCGTAGAGGGTGAGGTGGACTATATCATTTCAGGAGACAAGCATTTAAAAGGCCTTAAAGAATATCAGGGCATTAAGGTCCTTAATCCGGCCGCGTTTTTAAATCTTGTAAAAAAAGGGAAATAGAATTTCCGGCAGCGGCGGATAGCCGGGCTTTCCCACCCGGGTGGTCAATAAAATGGACTGTTAAAAACACCTTTACTTTAGCCCGCTTGAGCGTGTAGAATCCTTTTCTTTACGTATTTGGAGAAAAAGATATGTCTATGCAGTGTCATGTTTGCGGCAAGAAGCCGGTTTTCGGCAACAACGTCAGCCATGCGAACAACGTAACCAAAAGGCGGTTCAACCCGAACCTGCAGACGGTGCGCGCGGTCGTGGACGGCGGCGTAAAAAAGATCAGCGTATGCACGCGCTGTATCCGAAGCGGCAAGGTGATAAAAGCCCCCAAAAGGCCGGCGATAAAAGCAGCCGGTTAGTTTTTCGCTTTCTTCCATAAATATTCGATAGCCCTTTAGAATAAGGGTAGGTTCCCCAAGTAACACAGGCAATCTTGCCTGTGGAAGATGTTTCCGCGTAAGCGGAAATCGCAGACAGGATTATCCGCGCTACCATTCGCATTCTGGTAGCTACAGCCGTCTCGGGGCTGCCTGCCACCCGCAGGGTGGTAGTGCAAGCGGGACGCATGCACCTACCATTCGCGGGCGGAGTCTACGACAGGGACACAGCCGCTTTATTACGCGGACGGTTCTATCAGGTTTATCTTGTCGGTGATGTCTTCGCTTAAAAAACGGCTTCCCACCTCGATGGCCCTGTCGGGCGAATCGGTAACGTAGTACGTCCTCTTGCCGGAACCTTGGGGGTTTTTAAGCCCGGCGCTTTGGAGGTGGTCTTTCAGCTTTATGGCGACGGCGTAGGCGGAATTCACAAGTTTTACATTCGGCCCGACAACTTTTGCTATCACTCCTTCAAGGAGCGGGTAGTGGGTGCATCCGAGGATAAGCGTATCGACGGCTCCGTTGCGAAAAGGTTTCAGGTATTCTTCCGCGATCCGGGCGGCAATTTCATTATCCGTCCAGCCTTCCTCGGCCAGCGGCACGAACAATGGGCAGGGATTTCCGATAACGGTTTTCGCGCCCCTTTCCAACAGGAGCTTTTCGTACCTGCCGGAGCGTATCGTCGCCTGCGTCCCTATCACCCCTACGTTGCCGGAATCCGTCCGGCGCATCGCTTCCTCCACCCCGGCCTCGATTACGCCCAGTATCGGAAGGTCGAAACTTTTCCTTAGTTCGGGAATGCTTGTGGCCGATGCGCTGTTGCAGGCGACTACGACGGCCTTCACGTTTTTTGAAAGGAGGAAGCGCGTGTTTTCCATCGAATAGCGCGTGACGGTCTCCTTCGATTTCGTTCCGTAAGGCACCCTTGCCGTATCGCCGAGGTAGACGAGTTCTTCCGTCGGCAAAAGCCCCGCTATTTCGTGGAGGACCGTAAGCCCGCCGATGCCGGAATCGAAAACGCCTATCGGACGCGCATCGCCGGTAATTTCGCCGCTCATGGGCCGGTCGGTTGCAGCCACATCTGTATTTGCGAGCGGGTAAGGGGCGATTCTATATCGATGTGGCCCGCCAACGTTTCCAGTTTTTTGCCATCCACCACTATCTGCACGGCGTTGATATCGAAGTTTGCGAATATCGAACGGCAGATAGATGTGAGGGTGATTATTTCGGCTTCCGTGCCGGAGGGGTGGTCTTTTGCGAACTCCTCGTTGAAATCGAGGTAAACGGTTTTTAACTTGTCAATAAAGACCCTTTTAAGGCGCGCGCTTTTCGGGATCGTGCGGGTGTAGGTTTCAGTTCCCTTTATGATCTCCTCCACCACGTAGCGAATTTCGAACTCCATGTACTTCTCCTGAAGGATGCGCCTGATTTCCGGTTTGAGGGCGCCGTTGGAATCGAAAAATACGGTTACTTCCTTCATGCTCATGGACGCCGGGTTTCCGTCGCGCGCATAAAGGTCGGCCTGCCAGATAAAAACGGCGGCCGCCGCCAGCGCCAATATTCTCTTCATAGCGTTTTGTCGTAATCCACAAGGGCGGCGTAAAGTAATTGCGCCAGCCTTTCGTAGAATTCCTCCCCGTTTATCATAAGCTCGTCCTTCGGGTCGTTAAGCGCTATCACTTCTATCAGCGCGCCCGGCATGTCTATGCCGAAAAGCGGAATGAACTTTCCCCGGCGGATGAAAAACTTTTTATGCCCGTAAAAACCTTTGAGGTTTTTCCTGAGCATTCCCGCCAGCACCGCGTTGTATGCGGAGTATTTCGAGTTTACATCTTTCCATGAACCTGACCCGGCTTTGGGCGCGCCTTTTTCCGATATGTATATTCCCAGATCGCGCGACGACTGGTCGTATCCGGAAGCGGTGTGCAGCGAAAGGTAGACGTGCGCCTCGCTGCTGTTGGCGACGAACGCCCTTTTGTACTGGTCGGTATCGTTCCTTCCGGTCCTTGTAAGTATCACGGAAACCCTGCGGCCGTTTTGGTCTTCGATGGTTTTTTTAAGGGCCGTGGCCAGCCTGTGCGTGAACTCTTTTTCCAGGAAAAGGTTGCGGCTTTTCGCCCCGAAATCCCTTCCACCGTGGCCGGGGTCGATGGCGATTCTTTTTATGCGAAAAAGCTCCCTCTTCCGGGCCTTGAATGATAATGGCTCTTCCTGCAATTCCTGTTCGGTTCCGGTTTCTTCCCGCGCTTCAATAGGATGGGCATAAGGAAATATATATATGGTCGAAAAAATGGCCACGAATGCGAACAACCCGTATCTTTTCACGCCGATATTATAATCCGAGCGCGGGAAATTAAAGAAGTTATAATTGAACCACCCGTACCGCCATGATTAACGGGCTGTAGAGAATTCCGGCCTACCCGCCGCTTAAGCCTTTCCAGCTAACGATATCGGTGTCGATGCCGTCGCCGCCGGGGGAACCGTCCGCTCCGTATGAAACGATTTCGTATTCCCTGCCTTCGTCGCCGGGGTTTTTGTACTGGTATGTGTGCCCCCACGGGTCATTGGGAAGCTGTTTCCTTAGATAGTCCTTCAGCGACGCCAGCCCCTGTTCGGTCGTCGGGTACTTGTGATTATCCAGCCGGTAGAGGTCTAGCGCCTCTTCAAACATCGCTATCTGAACAAGGGCGTCCTTCTGCCTGGCGGAATCGATGTGTTTGAAAAACTTCGGGCCAACCAGCCCCGCAAGGAGGCCTATTATCACCATCACCACGAGGATTTCAATAAGCGTAAATCCGCGCCTGTTGTTTATCGTTCGGTTAACCGTGTTTTTCATGCCTTCCCTTTTACCGCGTATTATATCAGAATTTAGACGGACTTGGATTTGCGTTTTGAAATCGCGCACCGTGAATGTACAATCCTATCTTAAACGGCGCCGGGGTGGCGAAACTTGGTAGACGCAAAGGACTTAAAATCCTTCGGTTGGCAACGACTGTGCCGGTTCGAGTCCGGCCCTCGGCACCACACACTTTAGAAGTGTGCAACCACCTAAAGGTGGCAGGTACCTTCGGCGGAGCCGCAAAAAGCGGCTATTGGATTACGACCCCCTTTTTCCCTTTTACTATCTCGCCAATACGGTGCGCCGGGTGGCCGCGAAGGGTAAAAAAGTCGATAGCCATTTTAACGGCTGATTCCTCCACCGCGAGTATCAGCCCTATGCCCATGTTGAACGAGCGTTCCATTTCATCTTGCGCCACGTTGCCAGTTTCGCGTATGAATTCGAATACCGGCAAAACCGGCCATGTGCCGCGTTTGATAACGGCGCGGGTTCCATCGGGCAGCATCCGCTCCACATTGTCCTTCATGCCGCCGCCGGTTATATGCGCTATGCCGTGGATTTTTTCT
>JAZFVB010000176.1:0-2734 GCA_036447515.1 Nitrospinota bacterium | reverse complement strand
AGTGAAATATTGTCAAATCCCGCCCTTTTAGCGTAACTTATGGTATTTAAAGCGTCGGCGGCGGTGTGTATCCTCCCGAGGCTTTTGAGCGAATCATCGTTGAAGCTCTGCACGCCGATGCTCAACCGGTTAATTCCAGCGTCTTTTATCGCTTTTAATTTCTCCAGGCTTACTGTTGCGGGGTTGGCTTCTATTGTGACTTCCGCGTTTTTTTCAATTGCAAACCTTTTGCCTATGGCCTCCATGATTTCCGCAATCATTTCCGCCTCGAGTAAAGAGGGCGTTCCGCCGCCGAAGAATACGGTCTTCAGCGGTAAGGCGGGCGAGATTTCAACTTCCCTCTTTAATGCATCGACATACGGCCGCACTAGATGCTCTTTGCCCGAACTGTCTTTAGGAGAAAAAGAAGCGAAATCGCAATACGCGCACTTCGATTCGCAAAACGGTATATGCACGTAAAGGGACGCAGCCTTTGCCATCACGCTATATTACAGATTAGCTGGAAGATTTGCTTAGATGTTGAGATTGGTTCATAAAAACAATATCATCTATATAACATAAATTTTGGAGGAGTCGCTGAAACACGATGGTATCGAAAAAATCAAAGCGCATTGTCGAGAGCATGGCTTCCAGCAATATGGACCTGGAAGAACTGCTGGAGAAAAAAGAGAAGCTCGACCAACTTCTCGAAAAGAAGTTTAAAAAGGTCATCACCGTCATGTTTACCGATCTCAAAGGCTCCACTGCAATCGCCGAAAGGGAAGGCGACGTTGCGGTAAGGATGCTCCTTAAAAGGCATAACGACATACTTTTCCCGATTATAAAAGACAACAGCGGCGTTCTGGTGAAAACGATGGGCGACGGCACAATGTCCTATTTCGAGAATACGGGGGACGCCGTGCGCTCGGCGGTGAATATCCAAAAAGGAATCGAAGAATACAACGGCAGGGAAGAAACCGTAATTCCTATTCATATGCGCATAGGAATGCACACCGGGAAGGGAATAGTCGAGAAACATGACATTTTTGGAGATGTCGTAAATGTTGCTTCCAGGTTCGAATCGCTCGCCGAGGTGGGAGAGATATACCTCTCGGAACATACTTACGAAACGCTGGAGGATAAGGAGAAAATTTTCTGCAGATTCATAAAGACCAGCGAACTCAAAGGCAAAAAAGATGCGTTCAAGATATACAAGGCATATTGGAAAGAGGACGAGATAGAACAGGCGAAGTCCGATGAAGTTTTGACGGATGAAGCCTCGACAAGCAGCATTTTTATTTCAAGAGGCAAGATAGATTATGGAAAAAGCTCCAAGGAAGTGGCGGAAGAGTCCGCAGCTCTCGGCCCCTCTCTGGTTATAGAGAATGCCGATAAAACCAGGCGCATGGTTTCGCTCGCCGATCAAGAGTTGCTGATGGGACGCTCAACGGAGTGCGGCATAAAGTTCGACGACAACTTTATTTCCAGAAAGCACGCGAGGATCTTCGCGGACAGGGGCGAGTATTACATCGAGGACTTGAACAGCAACATAGGCACCGCGCTCAACGGAAAAACCATTTACGGCGAGGAGCTCTTAAAGAACGGCGACGAGATATCGCTGGGAAACATACGCATAACTTTTGTTAACCCTAAAGGCGCGGCCGCATCGGGCGGAAAGCTCTCACAAGAAGAAGCCGCCACAATGGCGATGACCACCGCCAGATTTTATAAGCTTGTCGTACTGTCAGTCGAGGGCGACATTACCGAATACCCGTTTCAGGAGGAAGTGACGGTAATAGGCCGGCTGTCGACATGCACCGTTCACCTTGACGACAATGCCGTCTCGCGCTACCACGCCAGAATATGGGCAAGCGGGGATGATATATGCCTTGAAGACTGCGGCAGTAACAACGGAACTTTCGTTGACGGCGGGATAATTGAAAAAAACAAGACGATCACACTAAAGGAAGACCAGGAGTTCATCATAAGCTCTTATCGCATGATGGCAATAGACGCCGCCAAAAAGGCCGATAAATCCCTATTCAACTTAAAGGGGGGATCCATCGTGGACAAGGTGAAAGACTTCCTAAGGAAAAAATAAAATCGCCGCGCTTGACTGCCTTGATAACGTCGGGATAATTCTCGACAGGACCCGCCATGCCGCCAACATAGGCGCAGTGTGCAGGGTTATGAAAAATCTGGGCTACAAAAACCTCCATCTCGTTTCGCCCACGGCATACGGCCACCTTGCCGCCATGAAGCTGACGCAGGGAGCGGAGGATCTACTCGAATCGGCCCCCGTTCACGCGACTCCGGACGAGGCGGCGGCGGACTACCACATGGTTTTTCCGACATCACGCAAGATGAAGCAGGAAAATGCGCTCTCTCTGGTTGAAGCATCGGAAATTATTGCAGGACTTGCACAAAAAAACCGCATCGCCGTTCTCTTCGGTTCGGAAAAGTTTGGCCTTGCCAGAAGCGCGGTGGATAAATGCCAAAAGGTGATTACGTTGCCGGTGGCGCCGGAGTTTCCATCGGTCAACCTCGCGCAATCCGTGGGGATGGTGTGCCTTGAAATAAGGCTGCGGTTAATGGAAAGGGAGGAAGAGAGTACGCCGCCGATAGACGGCACAGGCGCCGAGGCGGCGATACACTTGACGGTGGAAGAGAGGCAAAGGCTCTACAAAGGATTCGACGACCTTTTTAACGATCTGGGGTTCGATGCGCCGTCGATCTACGGGAAGGTGCAGGATGT
>JAZFVB010000175.1:0-5225 GCA_036447515.1 Nitrospinota bacterium | reverse complement strand
GGAAAAGTTCTAAAGACGATACCCGACTTAGCCGATAAATACTTTATGGAGATAACCGGCCCAAAGGCCGTAATGGCCGGCCGGATACCGCCATCCGTCCCTATGGGACGTTCAAGTTCTTCGGGCGACGGGTTCGGGGTGGCAAACCTACCCCCAAAAGCCATCCCGGACTCCGTTACGCCTGATGCAAAGGACAGCGGTTACCGCTTGTTGTTCGGAGAGATTTCGCTCGACCTGCATTTCTCGCTTTACGAAAGGTATTCCCAAAGCGTAGTCCGGCAGACGGCCGACGGCTACATCGAACTGCGGAATACCGTCGAACGGGCTTATAAGGCCGACTATTCGTTCGATTTCTCGTTTTTGGCAAAACTCGACCAGACGGCGCTAAAGCTCGGCGGCTTCGACATCGGCGTTCTTGGCGAATTCGTCTCCGCCGCGTCCGACCTCACGACGCTTAGCGAAAAAGACCTGAAGGAATTCACCGAAGCGGCCTCGAACCTATTTGACGAAATGGAAAAAGCCGTCGGCGGCGATGCCGGAATGTTTGCCGGAATGTTTGATGGAGCCGAAGCACTCTTGAAAAACTCCCTTACCGGCTTCATGCGTAAAGTGCGTGATGATCTGGAGAGCTTCAAGGCCGTGTCATCATCTGCGGGCAATGCAACCGGCGCGGACTCGCCGAAGTTGCCGTCAATCGATTTCCAAAAACTCCGCCGCGAGACTATGGGAAATTTCGACGACGGTCTTTTTGACTATCTCCAGAAACTCCTAAAGGAATCGCGCGAGCGAATAGCGGAAGAGCAGATGCTGTTGCTCGATGCCCTGCCCTTCTTTAACAAACCGGGCGAAGACGAAGAACCGCCCTTTGCCCGGTAGCGTCTCTCCTGTACTAAGAAAGTGACATCCCATATACTCGGTTTATGGATACCGGCAAGAATTCCACAAGGGAAAAAATCCTTTTGCACCTTTGCTGCGCGCCGTGTTCGCCGCACCCGATAAATCTTTTGGAAAAGGATTTCGATATAACGCTTTTTTTCTACAACCCGAACATACACCCGGAGTCCGAATACGTCGATAGGCTGGAAGAGGTGAAAAAGCTGGCAAAGATCAAAAAACTGCCTCTTATAGAGGACGAGTACCGGCCCGATCTCTGGATGGAAAAGCTCGGACCCTTCGAGGACGAACCCGAAAAAGGCAAAAGGTGCCGGATGTGCATAGAGGATCGCCTCGGGCGCGCCGCAAAGAAGGCCGCGCATATCGGAATAAATAACTTCGGCACGGTGCTCAGCGTATCGCCGCATAAAGACGCCGTGATGATTAACGCCGCCGGCAGGCGCGTTCAGGGAAAAAAGGCAAATTGCGGGGAAGAGGTTGTGGAAGCGGCTGAAGTTAATTTTTATGCGTCCGATTTCAAGAAAAAGGAAGGTTTCAAGATTTCTTCGCGGATCGCCAAAGAACTCGGCTTCAAAAGGCAGGACTATTGCGGATGCGTTTTCAGTATCCGAAAAGGGAAAACCGGCGCAAAAGCGGGCCCGGCTCAAGTCGAAAATTGAAAGTAGCCATTTCCCCTTTGTGTGGTATCATAGCCACTTTAAACCGGTCACGTATTCTGATACCCGGCAGGCAATGGCAGGGCGGGTGATTGTTCGTGACACGGCCGGGTATAGTATAATATCCCCGAAAATTTACTGGGCGCGTAGCTCAGGGGGAGAGCGCTTGCTTGACACGCAAGAGGTCGGAGGTTCGAAACCCCCCGCGCCCACCAGAGAGAATTTTGGTATAATTTAGAAGATATTAAAGAGGAGAACAAGCTGGAAAAAAACTGTAGCGTGCGGAGGGCATGACCTTTATTACAGGAGTAGGCCGTCATCGCTAAAGACAACCTGAGGGTCAACAAGAAGATAAAGCTGACCCAGGCCATGGTAGTCGATGAGCGCGGAACGCAACTGGGGTTGTTGCCTATCCCCGAGGCCATTACACTGGCCGGCGAAAGGGGACTGGACCTCGTAGAGGTTGCGCCGGGCGCCAAACCGCCCGTATGCCGCTTCATGGATTACGGTAAGTTCAAGTACCGTAAAAACAAAAGGGCGCACGAGGCCAAAAAGCACCAGAAGCTCATGCGGTTAAAGGAGATAAAGATTACTCCCAGGACCAGCGAGCACGACTACAAGTTTAAGCTTAAGCACACTACACGGTTTTTGACCGAAGGGAACAAAGCAAAGGTTACGGTCTTTTTCAAGGGTAGGCAGATAACCCATGCCGAGCTTGGAAGGGTGATGCTGGACAGGTTCGTAGAGGATACAAAAGAGCTTGCGGTTGTTTCCCAGAAACCGAAGCTGGAAGGAAGAAGGATGAGCATGATACTGGAGCCGACGAAAAAAACAAGGCAGGCCGCGCATACGCCGATAAAGGCAAAACCGGCGGAAGAGCCGGAGGCCGCAACGCAGGCGAAAGTGGAAGCGGAGGGGGAAGCCGATGCCAAAGATTAAAACCAACCGTGGAGCCGCCAAACGGTTTTCAACGACGGCTGGCGGAAAGATTAAGTTTAATAAGATGTTTTCGAGCCACATTCTTACGACTAAAAGCACGAAGAGAAAAAGGAATTTCCGCAGAGGCGGGATAGTGGACCCCGTGGACCATAGCCGGGTTCGGAAACTGATCCCGTACAAATAGGTAGGAGGAGAAATGCCAAGGGTTAAAGGCGGGCCTGCATCAAGGCAAAGAAGGAAAAAGGTACTCAAACAGGCAAAGGGCTATTCCGGCTCGCGCCATTCCCTATTTAAAATAGCAAAACCAACCGTGTTGCGGGCGCTAAGTTTCGCGTTCCGCGACAGGCGAGTAAAGAAAAGGGAGTTCCGCAGGCTGTGGATAGTGCGCCTTAACGCCGCTGTAAGGGCGGAGGGAATTTCATACAGCCAATTCATCAACGGCCTGAAAAAGGCGGGAATCGAGCTTGACCGCAAGATTCTGGCGGATCTTGCCGTAAACGAGCCAATGGCGTTCGGCCATATAGTCAAACAGGCTAAAGAAGGTTTAAAAAAAGCCGCTTAAAAAAATCCTAGCTTTCATTGGCGGGGGGAAGGTGATTGAAAAGCTAAAAAAGCTTCAGGAACAGATAAATTCCCTGCCGCGTCCCGAAAACGAAAAAGACCTTGAAGAACTTCGCGTAAAATACCTCGGCAAAAAAGGCATAGTCACCCTTTTTTCGCGCGAAATGCGCGACCTTTCCAAGGAGGAAAAGCCCCGGGCCGGCAAACTCCTGCAGGAAATCAGATCCGCGATAGAAGGCCTTATAGAAGGCGCGCGTGAAAAAATTAAAAAGGAAAAGATACAAAGGGAAATAGAGTCCGAGTTCTTCGACGTAACGTTGCCGCCGTCCGAAATACCTTTCGGCACGCGCCACCCAGTATCCGCCGTAATGGACGAGATTGTGGAAATCTTCTTAGCCCTCGGCTTTCAGGTGGAGGAAGGCCCCGAGGTGGAGACAGATTACTACAACTTCGGCGCGCTAAACTTCCCGACAGACCACCCCGCGCGCGACATGCAGGACACTTTTCACATATCGCAAGACACGCTCCTTCGCACGCACACCTCGCCGGTGCAGATACACGCGATGGAAAAGTACAAACCGCCCCTTTCCGTCATCGCCCCCGGCAAGGTTTTCAGGTGCGACGCCGACGTAACCCACTCGCCTATGTTCCACCAAATCGAGGGGTTTGCCGTCGATAAAAATATAACGATGGGCGACCTAAAGGGCACGCTGGATCTCTTTATCCACAGGCTATACGGCCCGAAGACCAAGACAAGGTTCCGGCCTTCCTTTTTTCCGTTCACCGAACCGTCGGCGGAAGTGGACGTATCGTGCGTTATGTGCCAAGGCAAGGGATGCCGCATCTGCAAACAGACCGGCTGGCTGGAAATCCTCGGCGCCGGCATGATACATCCAAACGTCCTTAAGGGCGTGGACATAGACCCGGAGAAGTGGAGAGGGTTCGCATTCGGCATGGGAATAGAACGCGTGGCGATGCTGAAATACAACATAGACGACATCCGCCTCTTCTTTGAAAACGACCTTCGTTTCCTAAGGCAGTTTTAGCGGTGCTTTTCAGTTACCTTTGGCTGAACGAGTGGATAGACCACAAGCTTTCGCCCGAGGAACTTGCCGACGGCCTTACCTCGCTTGGCATTGAAACGGGCATAGTAACGGACAACCGGGGAAAGTTCGGAAAGATCGTCGTCGGCCATGTAGAATCGCTGGAAAAACACCCCGAGGCGGATAAACTTGTGGTGTGCGAGGTTTCAACCGGAGAAAAATCGTTTTCCATAATCTGCGGCGCGCCAAATGTCGCTAAAGGCCAAAAAGTGGCCCTGGCGATTGAAGGAGCGACACTTAAAAACGGCATCCGGGTTAAAGCCAAGCGCATCAGGAACGTATTGTCCGAAGGGATGATATGCAGCGAAGCGGAACTGGGGATATCCGAAGACCATGAGGGAATAATGGTTCTCGACGATGAATGCGTTCCCGGGCAACCGCTTGCAAAATACGTCGAGGTGGAAGATGTAATCCTCGAAGTCGACCTTACACCCAACAGGGGCGACTGCCTTAGCCTTGTGGGAATCGCAAGGGAAGTTTCGGCAATTACCGGCGCGAAGGTGAAGTCTCCCGCAAATCCGGAACCGGAAAGCGGTATTAAAGGCTTTGAGGTGAAGATGGAAATCGAAACGGGTTGCCCGCGATACACGGCGTGCGAAATATCGGGGGTAAAGGTCGCGCCGTCGCCCCTTAAGGTGAGGCGCAGGCTCGACGCCGTAGGAATTCGCCCGGTATCCAATATCGTCGATGTAACCAACTACATAATGATCGAAACCGGCCATCCGATGCACGCGTTCGACAGGCGCGATCTTTTGCAAAATACGATTATCGTGCGCGGAGCCGGAAAAAACGAAAAGCTCACAACGCTTGACGGAAGGACGCACGACCTGGAGGCGCAAGACGTGGTGATCGCCGACGCCGAAAAGGGCGTGGCCCTTGCCGGAATAATGGGGGGCGAAAACTCCGAAATAAAAAACGATACGAAAGACGTGATACTGGAAGCAGCCTACTTCGACCCGCGCTCCGTCAGGCGCACATCGAAGCGGCTGGGGATATCGAGCGAGTCTTCGTACCGTTTCGAAAGGGGCGTAAACCCCGAAGGGCTGAGGCAGGCATCGCTCCGCGCCGCGCA
>JAZFVB010000174.1:0-4565 GCA_036447515.1 Nitrospinota bacterium | reverse complement strand
AGCTTTGGGCTGATTCAATAAGCATCTCGCGCGAAATGAAACGATCTTTCATCCGCATATTGACGTGATACGTCCAAAGTATTTTCCTTTCCGCAACGCAACGCCTGATAAATTCGAGCGGTTCATTTGGTAAACGGCCTTTAACATCCCAATCTTTACGCGCTCCTCTAAATCCAACTGATTGTAATTCTTTCCCATAACCACCAAGAATAACCTCCTTCTTGCCTTGATTCCCTGATAAGGGGGAGAATTTTCTTTTAAAAAGTGTAAAAAGAAAGCACCTACGCGGGTAAAATGAGTTTAGTGTAAAAAACAAAACTTCACCCGGGAGGTGCTAATGAGAAGGATACTGCCAAACCCTGAAAAAGTCGAGATAGATTTTACCGACGATGCGATAACGTCAAGCGCGGGGAGCCTGTTTTTATCGCGAATGGCGCGTCATCTGGATATTCCACAGTTGTTGTGCGACGGCTTGCGCTTGAAAAAGCGTAACCGCGGCGCGTCGGATCAAGAAACCCTTTTATCGGCGATCTACACACTTGCGCAGGGCGACGGCGCATTGCGCGACGTTGACCGTCTTGGCGCGGACGATCCCCGTCAAAAGGTATTGGGTCTATCGAGCGTTCCCGGTTCCCGCAGGCTCGGCGAATATCTTTACCGTTTCGATTCTTCGGCGGTTGAAAAGCTTCTTAACGTTGCTCGCCGGATAAGCCGCAAGGTCGCCCCCCATGTAATACGGCACGAGGTCGAGACGAAGGGATATGTTGGTCTGTTCATGGACGGTAGCGGCATAGAGGTATCCGGCGAATATAACGAGGCGGCACACACGGGGTATAACGGGGAAAAACAATACTGGCTGCACGGCGTGTTTATCGGATCGCTTTGGGTTTCCCAGCGTCTTTTTCCCGGTGGCGTTGACGTGACATCGGGATGGAAAGAGCAGTTCAATACCGATATTGCCCCACTTCTTTGCGGTGTTCCGGTGTGGGCGAGGATGGACAACGCATACTATCGTGGTGGAGTTGTGGAAGAATGCCGCACTCGCAACTGGGATTACTCGATAAGCGTAACCCACGGCGCCTATAAAAAGCCGCTTAAAGAAGAGGTTGAACATTTGTGTGAAGACGATTGGAAGAAGATAAGCTGGGCGGAGGACGCGGCGATTATTTATCATCAGCCGCACGGCTGGAAGGACGAGCAGGCGTATGTGGTCGTTCGCAAATACTGGGACGGCGATCAAAGGCTTTTAACGCCAAGATACACCTTCATCCTTGTAAGCCGCACAGACCTCCCTCTTGAAGAACTTGTCCGCCGACACAGGGGGAAGTGCGGTCAGGAAAACGCCTTTAAGGGGCCGCTCATAGACCTTGATCTCCATCACCCGCCGTGCCTTAAGTTCGACGCCAACCGCGCCTTTTACACGCTGGGGCAAATCGCCCAGATGCTTCTTGTGGCGGTTCAGTATATGTTGTTGCCGAAATCCGCCCGAAAACACGGCATAAGAACGATCATCCGCGATCTGGTAAGAACGGCGGGAAGGCTCGTGCATCGCGGGCGCAAGTGGATAATGAAGTTTGCGAAATCTGCTCTGCGTCTCGACTGGATCGCCCACGCCGCCGACAGACTCGACTCGGGGCTTTCACCGCCGCTAAAGGCTTAAACAAAAACCCTCGGATACAATCTGATCAAAACAGCGGGATAGTTGCGCCTTTATCCACTGAAAAACGACCAACAAATGCCGTGAGGGTCATAATCGAGCCAAAGACAAATAAAAATCACTTGATGCTTCAACACAACAATCGAAAAACAACGGAGACTCGAAAAAAGGCCCTTTCCCAATTCCTTATCAGGGAATCAAGGCCTTCTTGGTGGTGCACTTCCTCATTGAACTGGGGCAAGGATTTTTTTATTTTTTTTAAAGCCAAGTAAGTTTAAATTGCATTTCCCCTTCCCATTCATTAGTATCACCCTTTAATGAAAGGCAACCCCGACGCCGCCACCCTTTCCGGAGAGATTTCGCGTTATCTCGAAGACGTATCCGATGCGAAGGCGCGCGAAGGCGCCCTTGAAAAGGCGCGCGAATCCGGCATCGGAAAGCTGGCGGCGATATCACACTTAAAAACGTTTCACAGCGGAGAGGACCTCTCGCCCGTTTCCGGCATCGCCGTCGCCAAAGACGGCCGGATATTCGTATCCGACGAGTTCAACCACCGCGTCCTCGTTTATTCGCCTGAATTCGAGCAAATTGCCGAAATCGGTTCGGAGGGAGCGGGCGACGGCCAGTTCAAGTACCCGCGCGGCCTGGCCCTTAGCGACGACGGCGGCCTTTACGTTGCCGACGCTTGGAACCACAGGGTGGCCGTATTCGGGCCGGACCTTAAATTTAACAAGAACATCGGCTCGCTGGGCGAGGGCCTGGGGCGGCTTGACGAGCCGGTCGGCGTTGTTTTTTTTAACGGGCGTCTGTGCGTTTTGGAAAAATCGAACCACCGCATCCAGGCATTCGATGAAAAGGGGAATTCCGTCGGCACGATAGGAAGAAGGGGATCGGTGGGGGAACAGGAAGACTTTTACCTGACCGACGTCGTTCCCGAAAACTTCTGCCGGCCGGTTTTCGAGTTCCCTTCGTCAATCGCTACGGACGGCGCGGGAAGTCTGTACGTGGCCGATACGAACAACCACCGCGTAGTGAAACTGGATTCGGCGTGGAACGACGATTCCTCGTTCCGCCTCGGCGGCGTCCGGTACCCGATAGGCGTTGCCTGCGACGCGGAAAACAACGTGCATCTGGTGGAGTTCAACCGCGAAGGCGTGTCCGTCTATTCGCTGGACGGAGCGCTTCTTTACCGCTACGCGCCCGGCGATATACAGACCCCCGTGGCGATTGCCTCGGCATTAGGCGGAGGCGGAAAGACGTTCGTTGGAGGCGGGATGAAGGCGGCCGTATCGGCGATGGGGATCGAGGCGGAGCACGACAGCCGCGCGGTTGTGGAAAACCGTTTTTCGCACGCCTTCAAGGATGCGCTTTCGGCGTTTCGCGGCGGCGATTTCGGAGAGGCGCTCGACGCGCTTTCCCTTGCCGCGCAAGCGGTGGAAAAACCTTCCGCCGCCGACTTTACGGCGCTTTTGCCCGAAGATGATTATTCATTCGCAGCGCATGAAAGCGGGGAAGGCGGCTTCGATTCACCCGAAAAAGCGGAAGTCTTTCTTTCGCTGCTGGGCGGTTTCCGCGAAGAGGTTCTCGACGGCATCGACAAGGCCCTGGACGAAAAACTTGATGCGGGTAAAAACCTTAACCGCATTTCCCTTGAACTTGAAAAGGAAGTCCTCTCCGGCAGGGAATCGAACGAAGCCCTTATGGTGGAGCGTTTTCGCGCGACAAAGAAACTTTTAAGCGTCTCTTCGGAAATAAAGAAGAAATTTTACAGCCTAAAAAAGCTTGACGAGTTTTTACAAAGGCTCGCGGCGGCGGGGCTGGGAGCCGGGGAAAGGCTGGAACAGATTAAAAACGCCTTCGCCCTCTTTGCGCGGTGGAAGGCCGTAAGAAACGAACTCTATTCAAACGCCGAAAGGCTGGCGCCTTCGCTTTCTTTTGCCAGTCCCCCGGAGGAAAGGGCCGAATTTTGCGAGAACGAAATCGGCCTTAGCGCTCTGGGTTACGAATACAGCATGCTGTGGCGCACCTGCGCGGGTTACAACAGGGAGCTAGCGGCCCTTTTCCGCCGGACCGGCGCCGCGTCTGAAGAACTCCTTTGGGCGTCGGTTGATTTTTTCGCTTTTTGCGCCGAAGGGCTGAATATCCGCCTCGAGTATCTCCTTTCGCTGGAGGAACTGATCGAATCATTCGGAGCGGAAGAGCTTGCCTCCGTTTTAGGCGGCATGAAGGGCAACGAACACTGGGATATCGTTGGACGTGAGGATAACATCCCAACAGCCGCAAGCGGAACGGCGTACAGGCTCATGCCCGCCCTGTGGGCCGATGCCGGTTACGCGCCGAGGGAGAAGATTGGCGGGGACACTTGGGAGAAGATAGTAGATTTCTACAACAGCGAATTCCGAAAATTCCTGAACGAGAATTCACCGCTGTGCGCCGAGTTTGTCCGCAACGAACAGATCCGTAGGGTGGCGGAGAAAGGAGACCCCAAGCAGGCGGCCATGTTACATCGCAAGACCGTTCTTTTGGGTTTCCACAAGCTTTTCCAGGAACGCTACATAGGCGGCATGATGGCGGAATATATGATCCGCTTTTCGCTCTTTGCGCTTTCCGAAAACCCCTTGCCCGGCCCGCAGGTTGAAACGACCGAAAAAGTACTGGAAAAACTTATATCCGAAGCCAGTCGGGAAAGGTTCAAAGCTGAAACGGCGCTGGCCGGCATTAGTGCAAAAAGGGCGGATTCCAGCAACTTAGATGAAAAAAACAGGCTGGAAGTGGAAGCTAACGTAATCGAACTGGGCAGGATTTACCATGAATGCCTTGCGGCCCACTTGCGCATAATACGCGCAAGGCTTTGCGCGAAAAAGGGCGGCGGGGCGCGTCCCTTCAGGCTCAAGGACAATTTTTACGG
>JAZFVB010000173.1:0-7383 GCA_036447515.1 Nitrospinota bacterium | reverse complement strand
CTGGGATTTGATCGAATCGTTTAGCAACGCCGAAAAACTTTCCTCTTCGCCGTTTTGGGAATTTTTTAGGGAAGCGTTGGAGTCTTGTGCATTCGTGTCGGTCTTTACGAAATCCGTTATAAAATTAAGTTCCATGAAGATATTTGCCTCTAAAGTTTTTTGCGTTCATGCCGACTGAAAGGGCAATGACCGTGCCGAAAGCGTAACTCATTTAGGTACAACATATTATGCACCGTGCGCGGGTGCGTTAATAATCGATGCCAATGGAAAAAATTGCCGTTACGGAAAAAAATTCCCCTGTTTTGGGTTTATAGTTATCTGGTGTTGAGTAACGAAAAAGAATCCGGCGCTATTCGAGTGAAAAGCGAAAGGACGCTAAAAATCGTTTTGTTTGCGGCGGGATGTTTTCTGGTCCTGGCAGGAATGTCATGCCTTATAGACATCCAGGGATCGCTGGCCTCGGCCGGAATAGTGATTCTGACCGTAACCGAGGCCAACGAGCTTACGGCGATTTACGGTGGCCTCTTTATAGTTCTTGGCTCGCTTTGCCTTTTTGCCAGGGAAAGGCCTCATGACGCGGAACTCGTAGATTTCATAGCGCTGGCTTTCCTTTTTGTGGCCGCCATGCGCATTTACGCCGCCGTCAGGCACGGCATGCCCGAGCTGTCGCGAATACACTTCTCGTTTATAGTGGAGGTCTTTTTCGGCGCCGTAATAATTGCGCTCAACGCCAAGCTCAAAAAAAAGCGCGCCTGATTACCGTCAAAACCTTTTTTGACGTATAAGTGCGGTAATGCGGGCGGAGCGTCCCTTGCCTGCTAATATGTCGTTGAAAAACAAGGGTCATTCAATACGGCACGCCCCTTGCTCTTTAATAGGGTCGAAGATATATTTTGAAGGATTTTTGACGCTATGAATTTATTTGGATTGACGACAAGAAGGCTCGACATTGCCCAAAAGAGTCTCGATTTAGCCTCGCGGGAGGCTCTCTTAAGGGCGGGCAACATAGCCAATGCCGATACGCCGGGATACCGCGCAAAAGGGCTAAGCTTTGAAAAGGCGATGCATGATGCGCTCAGGCTGGCGGCGGACGCCGGTTCGCTTGTGAAAACGAACCCCAAGCATCTGCCTGAAACAGAGGTAGGAAAGGTTAACGGCACGGTAACAACGCCCGAAGGTTCGGAAAGGATCGACGGCAACACCGTGAATATGGATAAAGAGATGACGGCGTTGGCGGATGTGGACGTAAGGTACGGCCTTTTCGCAACGATAGCCAATAACGAAATAGAACTTATGAAGAATGCGATTTCGGCCAAATAAGGAGAATAGACGATGGATTTGATGACAGCGATGAAACTTAGCGCATCCGGCCTGACCGCCCAGCGCGCGAGGATGAACGTAGTTTCCAGTAACCTGGCCAACATAAACACAACCCGCACGCCCGAAGGCGGCCCTTACCGCCGCAAGCAGGTCGTTGTAGGCGCCGTGCCGGTACCAGAAAGCTTCGGCTCGATCCTTGCCGACAGGGTGCGCGAACCGCAGGTTCTGGGAATAGTTGAAGACCAAACGGAATTCAAAAAGGTTTACGACCCTTCGCATCCCGATGCGAACGCTCAGGGGTATGTATCCCTGCCTAATGTAAACCTTATGCAGGAAATGGTCGATATGCTTTCGGCTTCACGCGCATACGAGGCGAACGCCACGGTAATAGGAACTGTAAAGAGCATGGCCAACAAGGCCATTGATATCGGTAACAGGTAACTATCATGTTTTTGGGAGATTGTGAGATAATTATAAGGAGGGAGTATGTTTGAGCAATTGAAAAAAGCTGCTTCTCAGTTCGCGGCGATGTTCGGCGAACTGCCCATAGGGAAAAAGATCGCCCTTGGGGTTGTGGGCGTTATGGTTCTTCTTGGCATACTGGCCACCAGTTACTTTTCAAGTATTAAGGAATATTCCGTTCTTTACGGCAATCTCTCGCAGGGAGACGTCCTTGCTATTACAGAAAAGCTGAAGGAAAGGCAAATTACATACAGGCTTAACCGCAACGGAACGGGCGTAAGCGTCCCCGTGACGGACGTTTACCAGTTAAGGCTCGAACTTGCCGGCGAAGGGCTTCCCTCCGGCGGCGGAGTGGGATTCGAGATATTCGACAAATCGACTTTCGGTATGACGGAATTTTTACAGAAAATCAATTTCAAGCGCGCCCTGCAAGGTGAATTGCAAAGGACGATCAATTCGATTGCAAGCGTCCATTCCTCGCGCGTCCACATAGTGATGCCGGAAAAAACCCTTTTTAAAACGGATGGCAACAAGCCCAAGGCTTCCGTTGTCTTGAAGCTAAAGGGCAGAAGGAGCATAAACAAATCGCAGGTGGACGGCATAGGATACCTGGTGGCCGCCGCCGTTGAGGGTCTTTTGATGTCCGACGTTACTATTGTGGACAGCAGTGGGAATATTCTCAGCAGCTCGCAGGACGACACTCAGATGGGGCGTCTTGCCGCCAACCAGATGGAATACAAACGCACATTTGAGATGGATATGGAAAAACGGCTCCGCACCATGCTCGAAAGGGCGGTAGGCAACGGCAAAGCGATTGTTCGTGTAAACGCCAATATTGACTACAAACAGGTGCAGAGGACCGAAGAGACATTCGATCCGGAAAGCCAGGTGGCGAGAAGCGAGCAGAGAAACGAGGAAAAAAGCAGCGGCGCCGTCGTTCCCGCGGGGGCCGTTGGAGTGCAGAGCAATCTTCCCGAAGGAACCGAAGCGCGCCAGCTTATGGGCAAGCCCGCCCAGTCCTCTAAGGTTAACGAAACCATAAACTACGAAATTAACAAAGTGGTTCAAACCGTTATAGAACCTACGAACCAGATAAAGAAACTTTCGGTGGCTGTGATGGTTGACGGAAAATATACCGAGACAACCGGCGAAGAAGGCGCCACCGCGCGCGAGTTCCAGCCGTTGAGCGCGGAAGAACTGGGCAGGCTAGAAAATCTCGTCCGCTCGGCTATCGGGTTCGACGCGAACCGTCAGGATGTGGTAACAATAGAAAGTATACAGTTCGACATTGGCCCGCTAATGGCCGAGGCGCGGAGGCTTGAAGAAGAAAGCCAGAGAGAGTTCATAACGAATATCATCAGTTATGCCGGGATGGGAGTCGTCGGACTGGTAATATTCCTGTTCGTACTGCGCCCGATAATGGCGTGGATTTCCCAATCCGGGAAAGAGGTTGACGAACTCAGGATGTTTCCGAAGACCGTTACCGCTATGGAACAGGAACTCGCAAGCCTTACAAAACCCGAAGAAAGGGCTATTGATTACCGAAAGCGGGTTTCGGATATAGCGGAAGAAAGCCCGGATGCCGCCGCCGAAATCGTGAGGCTGTGGCTTAAAAGAACGACAAGAACGGTATAGGGAGAGGGGTGAAGTAAATTGGCGAAAAAAGTAATCAGGCTGTCGGGCCCGGAAAAGGTTGCGGTGCTGATGATTTCACTTGGCGAAAATCTGGCTTCCGGCATTCTGGCAAAGCTGGATGAAAAGGAAATAACACAAATAGGCAATTACATGTCGATGATGGAAAACATAACGCCGGAAGTTATCGAATCCGTAACAAAAGATTTTTTCGATTCTATAGAAGGCGGCGAAGGCGGAATGCTTTCCGGCGGCAGGGATTATCTGAGAAAGATGCTTGAAAAGGTCATGGATCCCGGCCGTGCGGCGGAAATACTCGCAAAACTCACAACCCCGGGTTCCGGTGAGGAAGAGCTTGGCGGCGGCCTGGAGGTGATTCGCCAGCTTGATTCAAAGACCGTGGCCGGCTTCCTTACAAACGAACATCCGCAGACGGTGGCCATAGTGCTGGCGCATCTGGAAGCGCAGCAGGGAGCTGAGGTGCTAAAAGAGCTGCCAGAGCGTTTCCAGTCGGAAGTTGTCTTGAGGCTGTCCACGCTCGAAAGGATTCATCCCTCGGTACTTGCCGATCTGGACAGGGCGCTGGCGGCGGAGTTCCAGAGCGCGGGCGCCATCGAGGGAAGTACGCTCGGCGGCGTGGAAAAGGTGGCGGAAATTGTGAACAATCTCGACCACAATCTCGAGGTGAGCATACTCTCTGAACTGGAGACCACGCACCCCGAACTCGCTGAAAGCATAAGGCAGCTCATGTTCGTATTCGAAGACCTTGCCACTGTTGACGACAGGGGCATGCAGACCATATTGAAGGAAGTAAGCAACGAAGAGCTCCTTCTTGCGCTTAAGACGGCATCCGATCCGCTGAAAGAAAAAATCTTCAGCAATATGTCCAAGCGCGCCGGGGACATGCTTAGGGAAGACCTTACCTCCCTGGGGCCGGTAAAACTTTCCGACGTGGAAAAGTCCCAACAGACAATCATCCGCGTAGTGAAGAAGCTGGAAGAGGAAGGAAAGATCATGCTTGCCGGCGGAGGCGAACAGCTTGTCTAAAGTAATATTCGAACCGGAAGAAGGATCGTATAAATCCTTTTCGTTGGAAACTTTCTCCGGGGCGGCTGAAGAAACCGAAAAAAAGAAAAAGGATATTGATAAGGAATTCAAGCCGGACAGGATGGGCCCAAAGGAACGCGAGTTCGTTATGGGCGGTTTCGATTTCGAGTACAGCGGCGGCTACCGCAAAGACGAAATAATGAAAAAGACCACAGATGAAATAGAGAACATGCTGCTTCAGGCCAAGGAAAACGCGAAGCAAACGGAAAAAGACGGCTTCGACAAGGGCTACAAGGAAGGGCACGATAAAGGCTCCGAGGATGGGTTGAAGGAAGCCACCTCGCTAATGGAAAGCCTAAAGGAGGCTTTAAATTCGCTTATGAACGTAAGGCGCTCCTTTTACGAAAAGAACGAAAAGGAAATGGTGGACCTTATTTCCCGTGCCGTGGGGGAGATCGTCTACCGCGAAACGTTCGAGGGCGGCGATATTATCGCCGATATTATACGCAATGCCGTTAAGGACTTGCATGCGAAGCAGTTTATTAAGATTCGACTGAACCCCGTCGATATGGAAATGGCCCAAAAGCTGGAGGACGAGCTTATTAAAAGTATCGACGAGGTGGAAGGGGTCGAGATGAAAGAGGACCCCGCGGTCTCGCCCGGCGGATGCATTATTGAAAGCAACATCGGGGAACTCGATGCCACTTTGGAGACAAGGCTTAGGGCTATGCACGAGAAAATCTCCGGCAGTGTAGGTTGAGCATATGGAAGCGAGCATAGACTTTTCGAAATTCCGTAATGCGCTCGAATCCGCGCCGTCATCCACGCCGGTGGGCTACGTTACCCGCATTACCGGCCTTGTTATAGAAGGCGACGGGCCGGATGTGCCCGTTGGCTCTATGTGCAGGATTATCCCGCGCGCGGAAAGCTCTCCGGTAGAGGCCGAAGTGGTCGGTTTCCGCGACGGCCGCATACTGATGATGCCCCTTTCCGTGCCGCAGGGAATTTCCCCTAGATGCAGGATAGAGGCTATTGAGGGAAAATCGTATATCGAAGTTGACGATTCGATCCTTGGCCGCGTTCTCGACGGATTGGGCCGGCCCATCGACGACAAGGGGCCGCTGGCCTGCAAAAGCCGGATGCCGCTGTACGCTAAACCGATTAACCCCATCCGCAGGAAGCGGATTAAAGAGCCTTTGGATCTGGGCGTGCGCGCCATAAACGGGTTGCTTACGTGCGGACGCGGACAGAGGATCGGCATAATGTCCGGCACGGGCGTGGGCAAATCCGTCCTTTTGGGAATGATGGCTAAGAACACAAACGCCGACGTAACCGTTATAGGCTTCGTCGGTGAGCGCGGAAGGGAAGTTAGGGAATTTATAGAAAAAAATCTCGGCGAGGAAGGGCTTAAACGTTCTGTACTCGTTACGGCCACTTCCGACAATACGCCGCTGGTAAGACTGCGCGCCGCGTATACGGCCACGGCCATAGCGGAATATTTCCGCGCACAGGGCAAGGAAGTCCTTTTGATGTTGGACTCCCTTACCAGGTTTGCGATGGCGCAAAGGGAAATAGGGCTTTCAATCGGAGAGCCGCCAGCGACGAAGGGGTATACCCCCAGCGTCTTCGCCCTGTTGCCCCGCCTGCTGGAACGCGCAGGCACCGGCACCGATGAAGAGGGGAGCATTACCGGCATTTACACCGTCCTTGTGGAAGGCGACGACCTTAGCGAGCCGATATCGGACGCTTCGCGCGCCATACTGGACGGACACCTGATACTGTCCCGCGACCTTGCGGCAAGGGGACACTACCCGGCCATCGACGTGTTGCAATCGATCAGCCGCGTGATGATAGACGTGGTATCGCAAGATCACATGGATGTCGCCGCAAAGTTCGTAAAGACGCTTGCGGTGTACAGGGAAGCCGAAGACCTTATTAACGTGGGCGCCTACGTAAAGGGATCGAACCCCGAAATAGACTACGCCATGGAAAAAATAGGAATCATGAACGAGTTTTTACAGCAGCGCATAGGCGAAAGCTGCGATCTGGAAACCGCTCAATCGAAGGTAAAGGAAATATTTTAGGCCATGTTTAGGTTCAAGCTCCAGCCGCTCCTGAAGTTCCGCAAAAGGCAGGAAGAGGGAAAGCAGCGCGAAGTCGCCGTGATTAACAGGGAGCTTATAGGAGCAAGAAATCAGATAAGCGAATTTTCCGCCCAGCGCAAAGAGGCCGTAATAAAGCTTACGGAAATATCGGCCCATGCCACGGGCGTGAACGTAATCAGGCTGTACGAGGATTTCATTAACGGCAAGGACGCGGACATCGCCTGGAAAGAAAAGGAAATGGAAAGCATTGACAAAAAACTCGCCGACAAACAAACGGAGCTTGCCGAATACGTGAGGAGAAGGCGCGTTCTGGAACTTTTACGCAACAGGCAAAAAGAAGCATACGAAAAAGAGGAAAATAAAAAAGAGCGCATATTCACCGATGAGGTAGCCACCCAGCTCTATTTCAGGGAGGCGATGTTGTGATAAGGAAGATTTTGATAGCGCTTGTTACGGCAAAACTCGTTGCCGTCGTTTACATACTAAGCCCGTATATAGCGGGGCTTCCCGGCGCGTTCGCGCAGGAGGCCGGCAAGGAAACCCAGGAAACGGTCTCCATGGAGCTGATCGAGGACATTCGCAAAAAACAGGAAGAACTGGCGCAAAAAGAAGAAGAACTCAACCGGCGCGGGGACCGCATGCGCGCCCTTGAGGTAAATATAGATAAGAAAATAGACGAGCTTAAACGCCTGCAGGTCAGGCTGGACGACCTTATCAAACTGCGCGGCGACGTGGAAGACAAAAACGCGTCCAACCTCGCAAAGACCTACGCGTCTATGGCGCCCGAAGAGGCCGCGGCAAGGCTCGAGAAGATGGA
>JAZFVB010000172.1:0-8793 GCA_036447515.1 Nitrospinota bacterium | reverse complement strand
CACGGGGAGCGCACCCATGCGATCTTCATCTATAACGCCACGATTTGGGTTCCCCTTGTGATGAAGCTTCCCGGCGGCCAAAACGCCGGAGCCGTTATTGAGCGCATGACGAGGCATATAGACATACTGCCCACCATGGTGGACATAGCCGGAATCGGCGAAAGAGTCCCACGGGAAATGAAATCCGATATGCACGGCGTATCGCTGACGGCCTTTATAAATGGGGAGGGTGGCGACGGCCAAGACATCCGCCTCCTTTCGTACGCGGAATCGTATTACCCCAAGCTCTATTACGGTTGGGCCGCGCCGGTGTCGATCCGCGCCGAAGGGTACGAGTACATAGACCTTCCTATAAACGAGTTTTACGACCTGGAAAACGATCCCTCGGAACTGAACAACATTTATGAAAAGAGCGGCGAACGGGCGGAAAAATACGCGCTCAAACTCGAGGAAATAAAAAAGAAGTACGGACGCGGCGAAACGGGGGATGCAAGGCGTTCGATGGACAAGGAAACTGTGCAAAAATTAAAAAGCCTTGGATACATTCACGGCGACGCGGGCGTGAGCTTCTCCGACGGCAAGATCGACGGCAAGGGCGGGGAGCGTGGCAAAGATCCCAAAACCGTTATTGAAATTGCGGGTAAACTTGAAGAGATGGAAAATCTCATGGAGGAAAAAAATTACCCGCGCGTGATGGAACTGGGCGAAAAAGCGCTGGACAGTGACCCGGAAAATATTCACATCCTTTTCATGCTTGCGCAGAGCTATGTGGAAACGGGCGACACAAAGAAAGCCGTCTTGCGGTACGAAACGATAAAGAAACTCTATCCGCGATACGTTCCCGCTTACGTGGGGCTGCTGGATATATATACACTGATGGAAAAAAAGTTCGACGCCGCGCAAAAAGAGCTCAATACGGCATTTGCCGTCGCGCCCGGCGATCCGACGCTTTGGATTGCCAAGGGAAACCTCGATATGAAAAAGGGCGACCTGCGCGAGGCCGAGCAAAGTTTTTTAAAGGCGTTGGGAATGGGCGAACAATCCGAAAGCCTCTTTGTTGGTTTGGCGGGGCTCTATGCGATAGAGGGCAAGTTTAAAAAGGCGGAGGAATTCTTCCTTAAAGCGATTCGCGTGAATTTCGGATACGCCCACGCGCATTACGGCCTCGGCTTGATGTACGAAGCCGTTAACAGGCAGAGTGATGCGGAAAAGGAATACCGGCTGGCAATAGGTTTCGATGGGAATAACCCCAAATACTCCCTTAGCCTAGGAAGCCTTCTGGCAAAACGGAAAAGGTATGATGAAGCCATGGCTTTTTTAGAAAAAGCGGTTGCCATCGCGCCGGATTACCACGAAGCACTGCAAAACCTCGGAACGGTTTACATGGAAACGGGTAACTTGCATAAGGCCGAACAACTGCTAAAAAAGGCCATCGGCCTAAAACCCGGCATAGCGCACGCTTACGTGTCACTGGCGGGGACATATCTGAAAATGGGCGATACCGAAAAGGCGTTTTCCGTCTTTCATAAGATAACCAAAGTCGCGCCGGAGATGCCGCTGCCGTGGTACCAGATGGCCCTCATCGCCGCCGCCGGGAAGAGAAACGGCGAGGCGCAAAAGTATCTTAAAAAGGCGATTGAAAAAGGCGGCCCGCAGGTGGCCGCTACGGCTTCGAAGGACGAGGCCCTGAAAGAAATCGCAGGCCGTTTAAGAAAATTGAATTAAAATGACAAGGATATATTTCCCGTTATTGCTACTACCCTTGCTGTTGATTGTTTCGTGCACCGATTCCCGAAAAGGGCGAGACAACGCGGCGCCCAGCGTAATTTTGATAAGCATCGACACCCTCCGCGCGGATCACCTGCGCACCTACGGCTACGACCGGATAGAAACACCGAGCATCGACGCGCTGGCCCGCGACGGCGTTCTATTTCGCAAGGCGTACGCCCACGTGCCCATTACGCTGCCTTCGCATACGTCCATATTGACGGGCACGTACCCGAATTTTCACGGCGTGAGGAACAACGGCGAATTCCTGGCGTCCAAGGAACTCAACACGGCCGCAGAGATATTTAAAAGCGCTGGCTACGATACCGCCGCCTTTGTCGGCGCGTTCGTGCTGGATTCGCGTTTCGGCCTCGATCAGGGGTTCGACCTTTACGACGACGACATGGAAAACGGTAAGAAGGTAAAATCGTCGCTCGGCATAAAGGAACGGCGTGCCGAAGACGTTGTGAAAAGCGCATTGGGATGGCTGGAAAAGCAGGCCGTATCGTCCGGCGCTCCTTTCCTTATGTTCGTTCACCTGTTCGATCCTCACGCCGAATACGATCCTCCCGAACCTTTCCTATCCAAGTATGCCGACAACCTTTACGACGGCGAGATAGCGTACACGGACAGCCAGGTCGGCGTTCTGTTGGCCGGATTGAAGGAACTCGGCCTTTACGATAATACCGTTGTTGTCCTGACATCGGATCACGGCGAAAGCCTCGGCGAACACGGCGAGAAGTCCCACATAATATTTATTTACAATTCTACGATATGGGTTCCTCTTGTGATAAAGGCGCCGTTCGGGAAATACGCCGGTAAAGTGGTCAACGGCATGGTAAGGCACATTGACATACTGCCGACGATAATGGAAGTCGCCGGCATAGACGAAAGAGTTCCGATTGAAATGAAATCGGATATGCAGGGGATTTCGCTTGCGGGGCTTATGGGCGGCGACGGCCAAGACATCCGCCTTGTGTCGTATGCCGAGTCGTGGTACCCGAAGTTGTATTACGGCTGGAGCGCTCCCGAATCGATCCGCTACGACGGGTACGAGTATATAAGCCTTCCGGTTCCCGAGTTTTACGATCTGCAAAAAGACCCCGGCGAAGTTGACAATATTTACGAAACCCGAAAAGACCTTGCGAAAAAGTACGCACTGAAGCTCGAAGAAATAAAAAAACTTTCCGAAAAGGGAAGGATATCCGATGCGCGCCGTGAAATGGACAGGGAAACGCTGGCAAAGCTGAAAAGCCTGGGATACATCCACGGGGATCAGCCTTCCATCTCGATGTCGCCGGAAAAATCGATGAACAAAAACGGCGCCGGCTCCGGAAGAGACCCCAAGGACGGAATCGTGATACATGAAAAGTTTTTGAAAATCATGGAAAAGATATCCACGGGCGACTTCGTTAGCGCCGTTGATGATGGGTTGGAAGTATTATCACTGGACCCCGAAAACATGTACATTTCGCACCAAGTTGCCCTGGCATATTCGAGAATGGGGAAATACGCCGAGGCGGTAAAATATTACAACAGGGCGAAGAAGATTAATCCGCATTACCTTTATTCGCGGGTGGGGCTTATGGAAATCTATACGTTCAAAAAACCCGATTTCAACGCCGCCCAAAGGGAGCTGGACGAGGCCTTTGCCGTCGTTCCCAATGAACCGATGCTGTTGGTAATGAAAGCCAACCTGGAACTGGCAAAGGGCGAGATGGAAAAATCGAAGCGGAGCTTCACGATGGCCTCCGAAATGGGCGAACGGTCCGACGCCCTGCATGCGGGACTGGGGCTTTATTACGAAAAAATCGGCCAGCTGAAATTGGCCGAAAAGGAATACCGCGCCGCCATAAGGAACGCCTTACCCAATCCTGCGTATTACAACAACCTCGGCGGCGTCTTGGCGCGTCAAAAAAGGTTCGACGAAGCAATTGATGCCATTAAAAAATCGCTTGGAATCTATCCTGACTACGCCGATGCGGTCTATAACCTCGGTACGGTGTATATGGATACCGGAAAACTGGATGAGGCCGAGACGCTTTTAAAAAAAGGTGTGGAACTGAATCCGCAAAAACCTTATACGTACGTTTCGCTGGCAAGGACTTATCTGAAAAAGGGCGACAGAGTAAAAGCATTTTCGACATTCCGCCAAATGACCAAAGTCGCGCCGGAGATGCCGCTTCCGTGGTACCAGATGGCCCTCATCGCCGCCGCCGGGAACAGAAAGGGCGAGGCGAAAGAATATCTCAAGGCCGCGATAATAAGGGGCGGCCCGCAGGTGGCCGATGCGGCGTCAAACGATGCGGTCTTAAAGGAATTTGTCAAGAAGTTGAAATGAACCGCCGTTTTTGCCATCTGACCGGCGGCTGACTGAGCGGAAAAGATATAATTTCCCGGAATCAGTATTTCGCAATTTTTCACGTTTTTTGGCTATTTTACGTCAATAACAGTCGATTTTTGGGCAAAAATAGCCATTTTTCATTATTTTTATATTGGCGGATTTCGATGATAATCAATACTATCAAAAGCTGATATCGGAATCCTAAAAAAGCGAGATTTCTGCCATTTTTCGCCGATTATTGACGATAATTGGCAATTTTTGGCCTAAAAACAGTCAAAACCGTCTTCTATTGGCAATGTTATTTTTGCATTATATTATTTTGGTTAAAAGGACATTTGCGCCCCCTTTTTTATATTCAATCGAGTCGAAATAATTTTTCGACATCTGGACTCCACGGCCATTTGGCATATCCAGCCTTTCGGACAAAACATTTTCCGACATATTCAAATATTTTTCGTAATCAAAGCCGTCTCCTTCATCGGCGATATTTACTGCGATTTCACTTTCCAACGCCGATACAGAAACCGTGATTTTGGCCTTGCAACCGGTCTCTCGTCTGGCAATTTCAGATTCATAGTTGCCTTCCTCTAACAGTTTGGATTTTTCTTTCTCCCTGATTCCCAGATTCCCATGCTCGAAAGCATTTAGCAGGAACTCTCCAATGAAGTTCATGAACAAGCCCAACTCATATTTGTCGAGAATATTTTCGACTTGTCCCCCGACCCAGTCCGATGCGTAATTAATTTCATTTTTCCTTGACGAAATGGTTATCGACCCCACATTTCCTTCATACGGATTAAATCCCACTTCCGATATTTTTTTGAATGAGCGGTTAATGGCATTTTTGACAACTCTTATAAATTGTTCCTTATCTATCGGTTTTGCGATGTAATCCCTTGCGCCGACTTCTAATAGGTTTAAAGCCATTGTGGCGTCGTTAAATGCCGTACAAATGATGAATGGCAGATTATCGTTATCATAATTATATTTGGCAAATTGCAAACCGCTTACATGCGGCATTCGTAAATCGCTGACAATCGCATCTATCAGATGGCTTTTTTCTTTATATTGCTCAATGGCGGATTTGCCATCGGTGACTTCTAAAACGTCAAATCCGTTTCGCGACAAAATTCTGGACATATACTTCAGGACGCCCGCATCGTCTTCCGCCAAAAGTATTAGGTGCTTGCCCATTAAAAGCCTTTAATTTACGGTTCAACCGGTTCGGCCGCGGTTTTCATTTCTTTATGTACCGGCAATGCAACAACAAATCTCGCGCCGTCTTCTGTCTGGTTCTCCGCCCATATCCTTCCCCCATGATCCCGTATAATTATGTGGGAAATATACAAGCCGAGGCCGGCGCCTTCTCCTTCTTCTCTGGTTGTAAAAAAAGGATCAAATAGCTTTTTTAAATGTTTTTCTTCTATGGCCGGGCCGTTATTTTGAAAAATAATATAAACTTCATTTCCCACTTTTTTAGTTTCAATTTCCAGAACTCCTTTATCGTTTGCTTTTTTCATCTCATAGTGGGCATTTAAAATGATATTTTCAAACGCATGTCTCAACCTGTCCGCGTCCCCGCGAATGTACGGAAGATTTTCCAAGAGTTTTGCCTTAACCTCAATGTTGTCTTTGAGTAATCTAAAAACTTGGAGGTTTACCGCGCTTTCTGCCACATCATTGAGACATAAGGGTGTTTTTTCTTCTTTTTGTTTTATTGAATACTTCAACAAGTTCCCGACAATCTTCGCAGTTCGTGTTGATTGTTCGGCAATCAACTCAATATCCTCTAAAACTTCCTTCGGGAGGTTTTTGTTATCTAGCAGGTCTTCCGAAAAGCCCCGAATTGCCGTTAGCGGGTTGTTGAGTTCATGCGCCAACCCGGTTACGAATGTGCCCATAGAGGAGAGCTTTTCTGCATGCACGAGTTCCTGATGCAATTTTTTTTCCATGGTGACGTCGCGGATTGAAGCGGTAAATAATAGACTTTCATAATCGTCTACCTCAGTTTCTTCCACTCTTATTTCGACAGGAAAAACCGTCCCGTCTTTACGCTTCCCTTCACGCTCTATCCACTGCCCTATTCCTTTTGAGGAACCGTTACGTGAGTAGCGCTTTATCCCTCTTAAATGATCTTTTTGGTACTTCTCCGGCATCAACGTCAAAAGATTTAGGCCGAGTAATTCATCTTCGGAATATTGGAAGATTCTGCAAAGTTCCTTGTTAACAAAAATAATTTGAGATCCGGAATCGACCGTAATAACGCCGTCTCCGACGGTATTAACTATTGCCCGCGTCTTTTTTTCAGCTCTTATTAATCTGCTTTTTTCTTCTTTAATACGGCGCACCATCGGTCGAAAGATGAACAACGTTTCCGCCAACAAGGTGAAAAGGATAATGCCCAGTATCCACGCATGGAAAAGTCGAAGTTTGGCAATATTCGCTTCACTTTCAAGTTGGTACTCCTTTACCGCGTCGTCCAGAAATTCAAGTAATTTTGAAGAAACGCTAAAGTGAATGTAGCGGAAGTGAGAATCCTCGACGGAGAGTTCGTCATCCGGGATGCGAACCAGAGCTTTTACCGTCGATATAAAGCTGCGCATGCGCATATCCAAAAGCGTGGGCGAATCGAAATACATGGAACGAATATTTTTTGAAAGGCCGCCGGGCAGGTTCATTTCAGGATCACCGTAAATCAGCCCATTGTGGGACCTTTCCATAAGGCTGACGGTCTCCAGCAACGTTTTGCGAATGTCATCCCGTCTTGCTTTGTCCGTAGCGCTGACAAGTTTCCGGGTAAGAAGCGCCGTGCGTCGCGATAACATGCGCTGACGGCCGCTTATGTTGATTTTTGCCGCGCTCGACTTTTCCGATTTGATAACGTTCATCGGGATAAAATAAGCGGCGCTAGAGAGTAAGGCTATAATGCTAAATGCAATTATGTATCTGGCTGTCATGCTATCTTAACCCTTTTGTCTTTTAAAATAGGCGGGCCGCCTCATGATAACTTTTTTTGAAGGTTTTCCGGCAAACCCGTTCCGTTGTGCCAGAAAAGCGATGATTCGGTTTTTGGTCGCAGAATCTTCAGTCATCCCCTCACCCTCTAAATTATCGTAGTAAATACCCCGCGGCTAACACCGACTATTTATTTCCCCATTAATTTATATATAACTTAACATCAAAAATAGCAGAAACGCTATAACTTTTTTAGGTGTTTTTTGATCCCGAAACAGAATAGCCCTTTGCCTGAAAAAATCCCGACCATCACTCTCTCTTCAATATTCAACTGATTGTAATTGTTCCCGATAACCGGCAAGAATAGCCTCCTTCTTGGCGGCGCACATCCCATTGAACTTGGGTAATGAAAAAAGAATAAAGGTTATTGCCCGTGGTTCAAACGCGAATTTGAATAGGCGCTATATTTAGCCATTAAAAACGGTTTCAATCTCGGTTTTTTCCATCGTTATGCACGGCACAGGGCATGCATCTATGCAAAGGCCGCAGCGAACGCAGTTGGTTTCGTCTATTATCATGTAGGTGTGCCCCTTGTTCTCCGCCTCCGGTTCGCCTCCGTTTTTGTATACGCGCACCCAGTCCTCCTGAAGCATAAGGATGCAGTTGTACGGGCAAACGTCTACGCAGTTGTAGCACAGGATGCACATTTTTTCGTCTATCTCTATGTTGTGGTTGCAAAGATAGCATCTCTGGCCCTGCCAGTAGGTTTGCTCCTTGTCATAGCCGAGGTCCACTTCAAGGTTTTGGTCTTTCCTCTTTTCGTACGGCACGCAAGGATTATCCAGCCTCGGGATAAGGTCGAAGATGTTTCCCTTTATCGTTTTCCATCCTGTGTACGAGCCCATCGGCTTTTGTTCCCAAGAAACCTTTTCAACCTTTGTTTCGAACCTGTCGCGCCCCATCAGGAACCCGTCCACCGAGCGCGCGGTCTTGTGGGCGGCGCCGATCGCGCTGATGATGTTCTGCGGCCCGGTAACGTAATCGCCGGTTGCGAACACTTTATCTATCGGGGTGGATGAGTCGCCGGCATTTACATCCAGTTTTCCGCCTGCAATGGCGTGGTCGGCCGTCTGGCTGACAGCGGACAATACGAGGTCGGCCTTCATCGGAATTTCGCTTCCCTCTATCGGGACCACGCCCCTGCGCCCGTCCTGCCCCGGTTCGGTAAGGCGGTTCCTTTGAAAAACGATTTCAGTTACATGTTTGCGGCCGTTAATTATTATTTCCTTTGGGGAGAGGAGGTAATGGAATTCTACCCCTTCGATGGAAGTTTCGCGTATTTCGCGCTCGTCCACCCTAAGCTCGTTCCTGGTGCGGCGATAGACCAATGAAACTTTTTGGGCGCCGAGTTTTTGCGCGGAGCGGGCGCAATCCATCGCCGTAAAGCCGCCGCCTATCACTATTACGTGGCCGCTTACTTTGTCGACCCTGCCTTCGTTCACTTCAATCATGAAATCGAGACCGGGCATGACGCCGTCCGCGCCTTCGTTAGGCACGTTCAGCTTTACCGGCACAAGGCATCCAGCGGCGAGAATCACGGCATCGCACCCTTTTGCGAGTTCTTCAACCGATATATCTTTACCGACCCAGATATTTGTTTTCAGCGTTGCGCCCATATCCAGCACATTGTTTATTTCTTCATCGAGGATTTCTTCCGTTAAGCGGAA
>JAZFVB010000171.1:0-2552 GCA_036447515.1 Nitrospinota bacterium | reverse complement strand
CAGGTCAAAAATGGGCGAGGAGCATCTGGAAAAAGGGGAGTTTAAAGAAGCCGAGGACAAGTTCAAACGCGCCCTGGCGTTCGACGAGGAAAACGTTAAGGCAAAGTTCGGACTCGGCAAAACTCACTTGGAACAGGGAAAGACCGACGAAGCGATGGAGATATTCAATGAGTTGAGCCAGATCGATTCGCTGTTCGAGGAGGAAAACAAGCATGTTTTCAATGAATTCGGCATAGAGCTAAGAAAGCTGGAAAAGTACGACCTTGCAATAGCCAATTACGAAAAGGCCATTACCATCGACGCGCTGGACGAGGCTCTTTATTACAACCTTGCAAGGGCTTATGACAAGAAGGACCTGCTGGGAAAAGCCATCGAAAAACTGAAAGAGGCGCTTAAGATAGAAAAGGATTTTCCGGAGGCACAGACCTATCTTTCCCACCTTATGGAAAAAGAAAAGAAAATGATAAAGGACCTTACAAGGACCAAGATTGACGATTTCAAATAAACATGCCCTTCTATGCCGGCATTCTATATGGCCGACGCCCTCGCCGCGTTTCTGAAAATACTTGCCAATCGAATATCACTTATATTTCAGCTTGAAGAAAAGAAGGATCACAACAAGAATAAGAGTTGCCGAATTTGCGGCTATCAAAGGCAGGTCGCCAAGAAGAAACCCGTAAATTAGCCACAACAAGATGCCGGTGATCAACACCAAAAGCATCAAGAGGGAAATATCCTTCGTTTCCCTCATCCGCCAGGTTTTGATTACCTGCGGCAGGAAGGCGAAGGTGGTCAGCGCTCCCGCTATATAACCAATTAGGACATATTCCTGCATCCGCTCCTTCAAGAAAACTGCCAATCGGGCAAAGGCACGATCAACTGATAACTTTTTGTTTACATTCGAATAGTAGCATAATTAAGAAGAAACAAATTTTTCGGAACTTATAAAGCGCAAAAGAAAAAATATTTTTGAAACTTTCTTTGCTTGCTGGGGCATTGCAAATAACCTAAAATGAATAAAAAGCCATGTTTATTAATATCAGAAGTCCCTGGGAGATAGCCGGACTGCGCCCGACGGAAGAGTCCAAATACCTTAACCGGCGCACCTTCATAAAGGCGCTGGGCCTCGGAACGGCCGCATTTACACTGCGGTGCGAAACGCAGGGGCCGGAAGCCATAAAGAACATCATCGGAGGATACGAAAAGTCCACCGACTACACACCCACAGAAATGCTGAACGCGGAATACGTTTTGGACCGTCCCGTAACCAACGAAAAAAAAGCCACAACCTTTAACAACTTCTACGAGTTCTCCACAAAAAAGGACGATGTTTATAAGAAAGTGGGCTCTTTCGTCATATCCCCATGGAAGGTGGAAATAGGCGGACTGGTAAACCGTCCCCTTGTGCTGGACGTTGACGACATAAAAAAAACAATGCCGATTGAAGAACGCCTTTACCGTTTCCGGTGCGTCGAGGCGTGGTCGATGGCCGTGCCGTGGCTGGGCTTCAGGTTTTCCGAGCTTGTAAAAATGGCGGACCCGAAACCGGAAGCGACGCACGTGCGCTTTTACACATTCATGCGCCCCGGGCAGGCGGTTAACCAGAAGAACAGCCGTCTTCCGTGGCCATACCGAGAAGGTATTACGATGGCGGAGGCGATGAACGAACTTACCTTCATGGCAACGGGACTGTACGGGAAAGACCTGCCAAAGCAGAACGGCGCGCCCATGCGCCTTGTGCTGCCGTGGAAATACGGATTCAAAAGCATAAAGTCCATCGTCAAAATAGAGTTCACTAACGAGCGGCCGGCAACGTTCTGGAACACCCTCGTCCCGGACGAATACGGCTTCACGGCAAACGTCAACCCCAAAATACCCCACCCGCGATGGTCGCAGACCACCGAGAGAATAATCGATACCGGCAATACGGCGCCCACGCTGATCTATAACGGGTATGGGCAATTCGTCGCCAATCTTTATAAATGAAGGGTCTTCTACATATCGAGTGGGTGAATTTCATGGTAAGAGTCGAAATATTCCCTTTGTTTATAAGGGCAAAATAGGGATTGTGCGGATAAATATTTTGTAATGATCGGCTTATGGTTAAAAAGAAATTGGTGGGGCGGATAATCTTGTCCGCCGTTCGCCGCTTAGCGGCGAAGATATTGCCGCCCATGGCGTCAATGACGGGCAGGATTGCCCGTCCCACCATCGAATTTATGCAATTGAGAAAAAATAATATTGTAAAATTACCCACTCACTTTGGAGAAGAGCCTAAATGAATAAAAAGAATATCAAGTTCGCCGTCTTTGTCGCTCTTATCGTGGCGGTGGTCATCTTTGCAAAGTTCTCCGGCATCGGCGAGTTTTTGTCTGCGCAAAAGATACGCCCGTTACTTGATGAAATGGGATTTTGGGCGCCGCTGGCATTTATCGCGCTCTATGCCGTTACAGCAATGGTCGGCCTGCCCGGGACGATATTTACCGTCATCGGCGGCCTCTTGTTCGGCAAGTGGTTCGGAACGCTCTATAACATCATCGGCGCCACGCTGG
>JAZFVB010000170.1:0-5640 GCA_036447515.1 Nitrospinota bacterium | reverse complement strand
CAAGATGCTTCTGGAAAAGGCCAAGGTTGCCGTTTCGCCCGGCATAGGTTTCGGCAGGGAAGGGGACGAATACGTGCGCTTTGCCCTTGTTGAAAACGAGCACCGCACGCGGCAGGCGGTGCGCGGCATTAAGGGAGCGCTTGGATGAAAAAAATAGGCATAGGGCTTTTGGGGTGCGGCGTCGTAGGTTCCGGCGTGGTGCGCAACCTTGCGGCGCACAAGGAAGATATCGCAAAACGGCTGGACGCGGAACTTGAGATAAAAAAAATAGCCGACCTGGACCTCGGCAAGAAGTCGGACATTCCGAAACTGCCGGACGGTCTCTTTACGAAAGACATTAACGACGTTATCTCAAGGGACGACGTCGATATAGTGGTCGAACTTATCGGCGGCGAAAAGATCGCGTTCGACGGTATTAAAAAGGCGATAGAAAACGGCAAGCATGTGGTTACGGCCAACAAGCATCTCCTTGCCAAAAGAATCGAAACGATACTGGACATGGCCGCCAAAGCCGGGGTGGAAGTGGGGTTCGAGGCGAGCGTCGCCGGCGCGGTGCCGGTATTGCGCACGCTGAAAGAGGGCATAGCCCTTGGCGGTATCAAGTCGATTTTCGGAATAGTGAACGGCACCGCGAATTACATCCTTACGAAGATGACCGAAAGCAACGTGGAATTTAACGACGTTTTAAAGGAAGCCCAGAAACTCGGCTATGCCGAGGCCGATCCGACCTATGACATTGAGGGGATCGACGCCGCGCATAAGATTACGATCATTGCAAACATGGCATACGGCACGCCCGTCGATTTCGATTCGGTTTACACCGAAGGGATAAGCGGCCTTACGCCGGAGGATTTTTATTTTGCCGCGCAGTTTTCGCGCGTGATAAAACTCCTTGCGATAGCGCGCATGGACGACGGGCGGATCGACGTGCGCGTACATCCCGCCATGGTTCCCTGCGACCGCCCGATAGCGAAGGTCGATGGCGTTACCAACGCGGTGGAAATAGAGACCGACGCCGCGGACCTTATGCTGATCGGCCCCGGCGCGGGAGGCGACGCTACCTCGACGGCGGTTATATCGGATATTGTCGAAATCGCCCGCAATATCGTCAACGGATGCGTCGGCAGGGTAAGCCCCGTGGCCTTTTTGCGAAACGCCAGGAAGGAGCTTGCGTTAAAGCCGATAGAAGAGGTGAGAAGCTCCTACTACATGCGCTTCTCGGTTGACGACAAGCCGGGCGTGCTGGCGGCTATGTCGGGAATCCTCGGGAAGAACAACATAAGCATAGAGTCCGTGATTCAGAAAGGACGCTCCCAGGAGACCGTGCCGCTGGTTATCCTTACGCACGAGGCCAAAGAGAAGGAAGTGCGCGATGCCGTAAAGGAGCTTGACGAGCTGGAGACGACGCGCTCCAAAACGAAGATCATCCGGCTTCTTTAGTCCGGCTGTATCGGGCTGGAGCGTTTTAAATATTGATGGCTGTATATTTAATGTCCGCGTCATTTTTCTAATCTTTTAGTGGGGCAGACAATCTTGTCTGCCGTTTGCCCAAAGGGCAAAGCAACGGCGGCCTTTACAGCCGCCCGACAGGCAGGATTGCCTGTCCGCACCAATAGGACATTCATTATGCAGGAGTCAATAATTTTGAATACGCTCTTTCATTGTCATGCCGCACCCCGTATCAAGTACGGGGCAAGCCCGATGCGGCATCCAGGCTCTTCTGGATTCCACCTAAAGGCGGCAGGCCCGCTTTCGCGGGAATGACAGCTATGCCGTATGCAAAATTAGTCAAAAAATTTTCTAAAGTTTCGGGGATGTTATCTATTATTTGAGCAGGCCGGGCACAATCCGAATATTTCCAGTTTATGGCTGTGCATATCGAACCCGTGTTTTTTAGCTTCGTGCGCTTTTATTTTCTCAAGCGGTTTGTTGTGAAACTCCACTATCTTTCCGCACGAGGTGCATACAAGGTGGTCGTGATGTTTTTTTGTAGGGCTTTCAAAGTGGCCATGTTCGTGGCCGAAGGTTGGCCCGTCAAGTATGTGGTGCTTTCGCATAAGTTTTAGCGTTCTGTATACGGTGGCGATTCCTATGGACGAATCTTTCTCTTTTGCAAGCCTGTAGACGACGCTCGCGTCGGGATGGCCCTTGGCGCTTTCAATTACGTCTAAAATAATCCTGCGCTTTGAGGTGATGTTTATTCCCTTTTCCACGCAGATTTTCTGGAGACTTTTAGCGGTTTTGCGGCTGGCCGTCATTTACAAGTCAGGCATAACGCGGTACAGGTTACACTTTCGGTAAATCAGCGGCATGGTGCATTCGGCATATATAGTGTCAACAATATCGGTATTGTTTTGCCGCATGTAATCGAAGGTTTTCAGCCAGCATAGGTAAAGCGCGTTAAATTCGTTCTTCAGCTCATATTCGTTGGCGTAAACCGCAAAGGGGCAGACAAGACCCTTTCCCTTCATTTCGTCCAGCGCCTGCTGGGATTTTAAATACTTCATGAAACCCCCTACACGCCCTGACTATAATCTATAAACCATTCAAAAAGAAGATACCCCTCCTCGAAAATAATACTTGTGTGCCGCTCAATCGATTCATCGAACGAAGCATGGCCGCCTCCGGAGCCGATCTTAGGCCAGACGGCGAAGGGAACGGGACGGCTGTCGTGTGTGCGTATTGAAAGCGGGGTGCGGTGGTCGGACAGCGCCATAGCCCTTCCTCCGAGTCTTGCGGTTTCTTTAAGGAGCGGGCCTACGATCTTGCCGTCGAAATCTTCAATAGCTTTCATCTTTTTCTCAAGCGAACCCTCGTGCCCCGATTCGTCAGGCGCCTCCACGTGCAAATAGACCAAATCCTTTTCCTTCAGCGCCTTGATGGCGGCTGCGGCCTTTCCCTTGTAATTCGTATCTATATATCCCGTCGCGCCCTTTACGTTGACGATTTCCATGCCCGCCAGCGTACCGATTCCCTTCATGAGGTCGAC
The DNA here is from genome assembly GCA_036447515.1 of Nitrospinota bacterium. Classification (GTDB taxonomy): domain Bacteria; phylum Nitrospinota_A; class UBA7883; order JACRGQ01; family JACRGQ01; genus JAZFVB01. Next base: position 2,651 of record JAZFVB010000170.1, on the reverse strand, counting down.
GGCGGATATCATCGCACCCGAAAGGCCGCGTAGCTCTTCCAGTTTCGGCATAGACGGCGCCTTGCCCTGGCCCCAAAGCCATATGGAGTTTGCGGCTTTCTTGTTTGCCGCTTCCCTGTTTTTGTTTATCGAATGCTGTTTGAGCAGAATCTGCGCCTCGCCGGTAATATGGCGCAATTTTTCCGAACGTTCGCCTTTCGGCAAAAAATCCTTTATGTCGTGCCCGATTATGTCGTGCGGCGGCGTGGTTTCAATTTCCGAAATACCGTTTTTCCACACCATTATATGGCGGTAACTTACGCCGGAATAAAATCTTATTTCCTTGCCGCCTAAAGAATCGTTAAGTGAATTAATGAGTTTTTTTGCGTCCCCGCTTTCGATGTGTCCGGCGGTGAAGTCTTCCATCAGAACGCCCGAACGATTTGCCGCAAGGGATACGAGGTTGCAGCGGTAAGCCACGTCGTCGGGCCCCAAGTCTATGCCCATGGCGGCGGCTTCAAGCGGAGCCCTGCCCGTGTAGTACTTCCGGGGGTCGTAGCCGAGTATGCCCATGTTGGTCACGTCGGAGCCGGCGTCGTATCCTTCCGGGACGGTCTTAACCATGCCGGCGGTTCCTTCCCTTGCCATCGTGTCCATGTTCGGCGTATTGGCGGCCATTAAGGGCGTTTTGCCTCCGAGCTCCTTTACCGGATCGTCCGGCATTCCGTCGCCAAGGAGTATGATTCTTTTATTTGAATTCAAATCCATGTTCCCATGTTATACGAATGGTTTTTTTATTGCAGACCGTTTATTTTATGAAAACGATTTGAAATATTCGATTGTCTTCGGTAGGCCGTCATCGAGGGAAAACTTGGGCGACCAGTCGAGTTCGTTTGTTGCCGTCGTAATATCGGGCCTTCTCTGTTTGGGGTCGTCGTCCGGGAGCGGTTCGAATATCACCTCGCTTTTCGAGCCGAGTTTTTCCTTGATTATGTTCGCTATTTTCAGAATAGTGATTTCGGTTGGGTTGCCGATGTTTACGGGAGCCTGGATTTTGGAAAAGAGCAGCCGCGTCATACCTTCTATAAGGTCATCGACGTAGCAAAAGCTCCTGGTCTGCGAGCCGTCGCCGTAAACGGTGATCGGCTCTTCCTTAAGTCCCTGCATAATGAAATTCGGCACGGCGCGCCCGTCGTTTGGCCGCATCCTTGGCCCGTAGGTGTTGAAAATGCGCACCATCCGGGTATCCACCCACTTTTGCCGCAGGTAGGTCGTTATAAGCGCTTCGGCGAACCGCTTCGATTCGTCGTAACATGCCCTGGGGCCGATTGGATTTACGTTGCCCCAGTAGCTTTCGGGTTGCGGCGAAATTTCAGGGTCGCCATAGACCTCCGAAGTAGAAGTGTGGAAGAAAACGGCCTTTTTGGTTTTAGCAAGTTCAAGGCAATGGTAAGTGCCAAATGCGCCGACTTTCAGTGTCTCAAGCGGTTTTTCCGTATAGTCCACGGGGCTTGCAGGGGAGGCGAAGTTAATAACGTAATCAAGTTCGCCTGCGTAATCCAGCCCTTCGTTTATGTCCTTTTCGATAAATTCAAACTTGGGCTCGTTTTTCAGGTGTTTGAGATTTTCCGGCGTTGACGTGATGAAGTTATCGATCCCTACCACGGTGTGCCCTTCCGCAATCAGCCGGTCGGCGAAATGCGAACCCAGGAAACCCGCCGCGCCCGTCAGGAGGGCTTTAGCCACTTGCCCCTTCCCATGCAGTAATATTCAAACCCCATCCTTTTCTTCCTATCCGGGTCGTAAAGGTTGCGCCCGTCGAAAATTACGGGGCTTTTCATCGTCCCTTTTATTCTTTCCAAGTTCAGCTGTTTAAACTCGCGCCACTCGGTTGAGAGTATGAAAGCATGCGCCCCCTCGCAAGCCTCGTATGCGCTGGAGCAGTAAATTACGTCCGGCAGTTGTCCCTTGGCCGATTCCATGGCAATAGGGTCGAACACCCGCAAAACGGCGCCTTCCTTAAGGAGGAGTTTTATTATCTCTATCGATTTGGCTTCGCGCATGTCATCGGTATTGGGCTTGAACGAAAGGCCCAAAACGGCGAAGGTTTTTCCTTTAATGTCGGGAAACCTGTTTTTAATGAGATTAACGAAGTGCTGCGCCCTGTCTTCATTTATTTCCATGACGTGTTTAAGGAGATCGAAGTCGTAGCCCATCTTTGAAGACGTATGTATAAGACTCTTTACGTCTTTGGGGAAACACGAGCCGCCGAAACCGAGCCCTGGATTGAGAAAATCCTTGCTTATGCGGTGGTCGCGTCCCATTCCCTTGGCAACGTCCTCCACGTCCGCCCCGACCTTTTCGCAAAGGTTTGCAATGGCGTTTATGAACGAAATCTTTGTGGCCAGAAACGCGTTTGAGGCGTACTTTATCACCTCCGCGCTGTAAACGTCCGTGATGAGCATCGGAGCCTCCAGCGAGGAATATAGTTCCAGAAGCCTGAACGCCACCTGCTTTGTAGATGCGCCTATGATTATCCGGTCGGGATTAAGCGCGTCGTTAATTGCGGAGCCTTCGCGCAGGAATTCAGGGTTTGAAACCACGTCAAACTTCTCGTTATTGGGCCTGAATTCCTTTATTATGTCGCGCACCAGGTCGCCCGTTCCCACGGG
>JAZFVB010000169.1:0-5692 GCA_036447515.1 Nitrospinota bacterium | reverse complement strand
AAGAGTTATTTCATTCAAAGAGCTGCTTGCAAAGGTCAGGCACATCCCATTCCTGCGCTCCCTGAAAAGAGCCGACATCGAGTATATCTACGAGAATGCCGAATTTTACGAAATGCCCAGCCAAACCACCATAATCAGACAGTCAGATGCAGGCGCCTCGGTTTTCCTGCTTTTTTCGGGCAGGGCCGCCGCGGAACGCAACGATAAAAATAACGTAAAACGATACCTTGCGAAATTCAAGGAAGGCGAATTTTTTGGCGAAGGCGCTTTTTTCCGGGACGGCATCAGGAGCGCTTCCATCACTTTAACGACGCGCTCGAAACTGATCGAGTTTAAAACGCCGTTGCTGAAGAAACTGCTAAACAAGTATTCGGACCTTTACGAGCTTCTTTACAAGACATACGTCGAACGTTCTTTGAACCTTAAAACACAGATTCAAAAATCAATCGAGATGTTAAGGAAGGACCCACGGATAACCATTAAAGGCGACGCGAAGTTCCAGCTTGGCGGTAAAAGCGGCACGAGTAAAAAAGTGGATTTCGGCTTCCTTAAAGACCTATCGATGGGTGGGTGCAGGATTGAAACCGACGGAGCGATCTTCAGGGATCGCGGCGCCGATCTTATCGGCCGGAAGATACCGGTGAAAATAAAACTTCCCGAAGGCCAGGGCACGATAGAAGCGATTGGAAAGATAGCTTGGTGCGAACAAGCTTCCGGGATGGACGTATTCGGCTACCGGTACTTTTTCGGCATAAACTTCGTAAAGCTTTCAAAGTCCAGCGGCGAAACCCTTAAGAAGGTTTGCGGCGCGAAACGCTTTATGGCTCGGCAGGAGGCCGCGAACTAGAATGCCTAACATATATGCCATCGCCGGAGGGAAAGGGGGAATCGGCAAAAGCGTCGTTTCCATCCTTTTAGCACAGGCCTTTTCCTTTGACGGCAAAAGCACGGTTCTGGTGGACGCCGATTTGGGCGGCGCGAATCTTCACACACTGCTGGGGATAAACTACCCCAGGGCAACCCTTATTGATTTCCTTACAAAGCGCGTAAAATCGATTAACGATGTTCTTCTGCTTACAAAGGATAAGAACATCCGCATGATAAGCGGAGCGGGCGAGGTTTTGGGAACGGCTAACCTTAAATGGAGCGTAAGGCAAAAACTTGTGCGCAACATGAAAACGCTTAGCGCGGACAACGTCATAATGGATCTGGGGGCGGGGTCGTCGTTTAACGTTATAGATTTTTTCCTGGCCGTGGAAAACCACATCATGGTTGTATCTCCCGAACCAACCGCGCTTCAAAACGCATATATGTTCCTGAAGGCATGCATACAGAGGCTCCTCTACCTTAAGTTCTACAAATACGTATCAATCAAGAAACAGCTTAACCGCTTTATGTTCCCGGGAAATAAAAACGCCATAACCACCGTGCATGAACTGATAGAGCGCGTCGAACCCAGAAGCGCCAAGCTCAGCCTTGCAATCGGAAAAGCGGTTAACAATTTCAGGCCGCACCTCATTGTCAACTTGGTTGACGACCAGTCCGAATCCCTTAAATACCATTCCGCAATAAAGACAACCGCTAAAAAGTATCTCAATGTGGAAATACAATTCCTCGGAACGGTTTACAGAAACCCGCAAGTGATGCAAATAATTAAGAGCAACAAGTCGCTTCTGGAAATAAAACCGGGGGTGAACAACTATCCGCTTACAAAAATCAAATCGGCCCTGTATAAGGAACTGATAGCTTACTGACGGTTCCTTCCCAGCAAAAAATCGCTTAAAGTATCATCGGTCGTAAATTAAAAAATGTTTAAATTTGAACTCCTTGCCGTGGATAAAAAAGCGCGCAAGGGAAAACTTGTTACCCCGCACGGCGAGGTCGATACTCCCGCGTTCATACCGGTCGGAACGCAGGCGGCCGTAAAGACCCTTTCGCCGGAAGACATCGTGTCCACAGGCGCCCGGATGATACTAAGCAACACGTACCATCTATACCTCAGGCCGGGCCACAAGCTTATAGAAAAGATGGGGGGACTTCACAAGTTTATGAACTGGAACGGGCCGATCCTCACCGACAGCGGCGGGTTTCAGGTATTTTCCCTTAAAGGGCTTACGAAGATAAGCGATAACGGGGTTGAGTTCCAAAGCCACATCGACGGAAGCAAGCGCTTTTTAACGCCCGAACTTGCAACGGAAATTCAACAGGCTCTGGGCGCCGACATAATTATGTGTTTCGATGAACCACCCCCGTATCCTTCTTCAAGGGACCACCTGTTAAAGGCGCTTGAGCGTACAACTCTTTGGGCCGAAAAATGCCGGAAGGCCAAAACGAGGGAAGACCAGGCGATTTTCGGAATTGTGCAGGGAGGCATGGAGCCGGATTTAAGGGAAACGTCCGCAAGGGAAATGGCGCGGATCGGTTTCGACGGTTACGCCATAGGGGGGCTTAGCGTGGGAGAATCCACAACGCTTATGCTCGAAATGACGGAACTGACCGCGGGCTTCCTGCCGGAAAGCAAACCCCGCTACCTGATGGGAGTGGGGACGCCCGAAGATATCGTACAGGCCGTCGCCAGGGGAGTGGATATGTTCGATTGCGTTATGCCGACAAGGAACGCGCGAAACGGCTCCCTTTTCACGTCCGGGGGGAAGGTTAACATCAAAAACGCCGCTTTTGCAGATGATCCACGGCCTCTGGACGAAGAATGCCCGTGCATCACATGTAAAAACTATTCACGCGCTTACCTTAGGCATTTGTTCGTCTCGGACGAGTTATTGGCGCTCAGGCTGAACACGATCCACAACGTAACTTTCTACCAGCGGCTCATGTCAAGAATAAGGGACGAAATCGAAAAAGGAAGTTTTTTTGAATTTGTAAAACGATCCGGCAAAAGCGCGGAATAAATTTAACGCGGCACCGTTTAGATGAGTGTATGCTTGTGATATGAAAAGGCGCCTGCTTCTTGCGGCGGTCATCCTTATTAACACCGTCATTTTCGGATGCGGGCCGATTTTCTTTATAGAGACCGAAAACTCAAACTCATGCGACGTGCCTTCCCAAAACGAATACCTCTACAGGTTAATGAAACATTCGTACCTGTGGAACGACCAAGTACCCGACGTCGATTACCTCGCTTCACCATCCCCAGAAGAGCTTATGAAAGAACTTATCTACACGCCCGTTGATAAATGGAGCACCATCATCTCTGCCGAAACATTTCACTCCAGGTTCATAAGGGGGGAATACACGGGCTACGGTTTTATGTATGAGATACAGACCGAAGCGCTGTTGATAAAACTCGTTTATAAGTTATCCCCTGCCGAGATGGCGGGGCTCCTGAGAGGAGAGAAAATAACCGCGATAAACGGTGAGAGCCTTTTGGATATCGTCTCCCAAGACAAACTTTCCGATGTGCTTTCGCATGGAGATGCCGCCTCGTTTGAAATAATGGGGAAAGACGGGTCATTAAGGACAATAGTAATGAATAAGGGAACCGTAAACGCCAGCGGCGTGCAGCTGGGAAAGGTCATTCAACTTCCGTCGGGCAAAAAGGCGGGTTACCTGCTGTTCCAAAACTTTACGGAGGCGGCTTACGATGATTTGTTGAACGCCTTTGCCCTTTTTGAATCCGAGCAAATAGAGGAACTTGCTGTTGACCTTCGCTATAACGGGGGAGGGACGGTTAGTTCCGCAAATTACCTTGCGGGCCTTATCGCGGGAAGCACGGCACAGGGGAAGAGGTTTGTGCAACTTTCGTACAACGACCTTAACAAGAACCTGGACAACGAATACCTCCTTCCCGATACCGGGATAAACTTATCCCTGAGCCGCGTATTCGTAATAACGACTTCAAATACTTGTTCGTCAAGCGAAGCCCTCGTAAAAGGGCTTTCTCCACACATGAACGTGGTGCAGATAGGCTCTTCCACATGCGGTAAGCCGGTAGGTTTCCGCGCTTACAGTTATTGCGAAAAGGTTTTCCTGCCTGTTTCCTTCAGGTTCGTGAACGCGGACGGAGAAAAGGACTGGTTCGACGGTATCCAGCCTTTATGCGGCGCCGATGACGACCTGGCCAATGAACTGGGAGATTCCAATGAAGGAATGCTTGCCGCGACATTCGATTACGTGGAGGCAGGCACTTGCGTAACGCCTAAAATTTCAAAAGGCCGCCGGATAGTAGATTTTTTTAAGAACAACGGGTGAACTAAAACCAGCAAATTCCAGATTTTTGGCTTTGCCTATCCCGCCTTCAATAAAATTTAGAATGGATGGTTCGTCGTCAACGACCATGATCTTGAAACTGGGAGCGGCACCCAAGCTTATACAACCAATTTTAACAGTTATTCGACTTTTTAAATAAATACTATACATATCGCTCTTTCAGTTTACCGTTGCTGGTGCATCACGTATTATTATCAGTGCTTTACAGATTCCGTCAAACTGGCACATTTAATGTAATAACAACCCAGTATGGATGAGATTAACAGAGTCTGTCACGTTAATTTTGAATGCTAGAAAGGGGGGATGGCTTATCCAGCCGACTAGTATAGAATAGGGTTGGTACAAACGCATTTATTTAAAACAGCGGGTGAAACTATTATTAAAAAATATTTTGCAATAACAATAATATGGAACAAATCATGACAAAAAAAAATGAATGATATTTCCCTATCACTTTATGGTAGAATTAGGATAATAAAAATCAGAGTTAGGATGAAACAAAGAAGCGGGTAAAGATGTGTAAGTTCCTTTTAAAATGTTCTGAAAACATGTGCCCACTCTTGTTGATTTCTTGAGAAAGGTTTTAAGTATGCCAGCGCAAACGTTTGTAATTAAAGGTTTTATTCAAAACAATACCATACGGAGGACACAAAAGTGAAATCAATGACTACTAAATTGGCCATATTTTTACTGCTTATTGCCGCTATTGCCATAGTACCGGCATGCGGCGGCGGCGGCGGTGGAGGAAGTACCCCTGCAGGGGATACAGGAGATACAGGAGATACAGGAGATACGACAGTCGGCACCTCCGATACCACATCCACCGGCGATACGGTTGTCGATACCGGTGTTGTATCCGACGGCACCTCTGTCAGCAACGCGGCCGACACCGATGAAGGCGGCGCTGCAACTATTTCATTGGAAGTTGGCGAAAGGGTGAGTGTTGTATCCGTTTCCGCAGGTAGCGGAAAGGCGTCAAAACCCCTTCCGCTCGACTGGGGCGCCATTCGCGCGGCAAACGCGCTTCTGGCTACTTCCGATTACAACACCACCGAAACCTTCAATTACGTTGAAGAGCGTTCGGCCGAGGTTCTGGGCACCGTTGACATGCTTCTGTGCTTCATGGCCGCCACAGGTTACGATGACATGCTCAACCAGGGCCCGTACAAGGCACAGATCGATATGGATGAATGCGATTCGGACAGGGACAGCGCCTCTTCAGGCGGACAGAGTTCGTCAAACCAATCGTCCGGTTCGAATGCCGCCACTTATGCATACGTAACCGTAATCTCCTACAGGCTCGACGATGGTGATACCACGCCGCAAATTGTGCGGTTTTGGATGCACGAACCGGAGCAACAAGATGAGATGTTCACGATGCCCGCGCAGTTGATTCAGGGCAGGGTCATCATTACCGAAGCCAGAAGCGATATAAACCCGCTCGGACTTTTCACCATGTTCTTCGCGA